>JAJQBF010000188.1 GCA_021203425.1 Clostridiales bacterium
TTATTTTATTTTCCGACATTATAATAAAAATATTATAGGTAAATTGTAAAAATCCTATTGTAAAATTTGTCATAAAGAGGTAAAATAATACTCAGATTAATTCTTTCCTTGGGAGTGTTTGGCTTATGACAAGAGATGAAATGGTAAAAAAGCTGACGGAAAGCTATGAAGGCTATTTTGACCTGAATTATTACAACAATTCACCTGTCGGGCTTTTTGCTCGCTGTGATTTTCACATACATAATGAAAAATATGTTCTTGTTAAAAGTGCACGTCTTTGGGAAACCGACTGTCACGAATATGTATATATCTTCTCTGTTGAAAATTTAACGGAAGAAGTCTTTGAAAGGTGCCGAGCCTATGTTATTCAGGAGGGCGACAAGCTTATCGACCCCAAACCCGGTCATATATATACATATTTAACGGCAGTCTTTATATGCGATGACTTTACAAAAGAGGCGAAAGCGCTCCTTAAAAAGTCAAAGCGTTATAAAAGCTACAGGTTTTCACTTAACGGCTGGTCTGAATTCAGAACCTTCGCCGTAAGGGCAAGGGACAGAGTCTCCTTTCATAACAAAGCAGCCAAAGAAAGTGCAAAGCTTGTAAAAAAATTATAGTTATAATCTTAAGGAGGAATCTTTATGAATTCAGTAGTACTTTTGTTGGGAGGATTTATAATCCTCATACTCGGTTATCTGTTCTACGGCAGATGGCTGGCAAAAACCTGGGGGATTGACCCAAGCCGTGAAACCCCTGCCCATACAAAACAAGACGGTATGGACTACGTCCCCACTAAGGCTCCCGTGCTTATGGGTCACCACTTTTCTTCAATCGCCGGCGCCGGTCCTATAAACGGTCCTATTCAGGCCGCTGTTTTCGGCTGGGTTCCCGTTATGCTTTGGGTTCTCATCGGCGGTATCTTCATCGGCGCAACTCATGACTTCGGCGCTCTTTTCGCCTCAATCCGTCACAACGGTGCCTCTATAGGCGAAGTTATTGCCTCAACAATAGGTAAACGCGCAAAAAGACTTTTTATTATATTCTCATGGCTTGCCCTTATTTTAGTTATTGCCGCTTTCGGCTCAATTGTTGCAAATACATTTAAAGCAACCTTCACAGAGACAGGCATTGTAGACACAGCCGCAAGCGCAGCAAATGCATCAACAGCAACAATCTCAATTCTTTTCATTATAATATCCATAGCTTTCGGCTATTTCGTATACCGCAAAAATATGAATATTGTTGTAGGTTCCGTTATAGGCGTAATCGGTATAGTTCTCTGCCTCTTTATAGGTATTAACTTCCACCCCATCTACTTAAGCGGAACAACATGGATGATTATAGTAGGTATCTATATTCTTATTGCCTCCGTAACCCCTGTATGGGTTCTTCTTCAGCCCAGAGATTACTTAAGCTCCTTCCTGCTTTATGCTCTTATGGCTCTTGCGGTTATAGGTATTATAGGGGCACACCCCAACCTTAATATTCCGGCTTTCACAGGCTTTAAAGACGAGCTTTCAGTCGAAGTTCTTCACGGCAGCGCCGGTTTGGGTTATCTCTTCCCTGCTCTTTTTGTAACAATTGCCTGCGGAGCAATTTCAGGTTTCCATTCACTTATTTCTTCGGGAACAACATCAAAACAGCTTGACAGCGAAGCCCATGCCCTTCCCATAGCTTATGGAAGTATGCTTATAGAATGTGCCCTTGCAATCGTTTCTCTCTGCGCTCTCAGCTATGTTTGGAATGACGTAGCAGCCGGCGAAGTCGGTTTCGTTCCCACAACTGTTTTTGCAAGCGGTATAGCAAAAATGTTAAGCGTAATTCCCGGTCTTGAAAACACATATTCAACAGCCTATTCTCTTCTCGTTCTTGCCGTTTCCGTTTTCTGTCTGACTTCTCTTGACACAGCCGCAAGACTTGCAAGATATATGTTCCAGGAATTTTGGCTTGACGAAGGTCAAACATATAAAGACGTAACAGGAGCAAAGCATTACCTTGCTCACCCCCTTGTAGCTACGGCAATTTCCGTTGTTTTGGGAATCGCTTTAGGTCTTACGGGCTATGCTAAAATCTGGGCGCTTTTCGGAGCCTCAAACCAACTCCTTGCAGCCCTTGCTCTCTTGGCTGTTGCCGTATGGCTGGGTAAAAACGGCAAAAACAACAAAATACTCTTTATACCTATGGTATTCATGCTTGTTGTTACAGTAGTAGCCCTCATTCAGGCTATATTCACAAACTGCGGTCAAATTATGGCAGGCGAAGACGGAGTATGATGCTACGTAAGAGCAATCTTGGCTTTCCTTCTTGTAGTTTTGGCAATTATTCTCGCTATTGAGAGTTTCCAAACCTTAAGCAAACAGAAGAAGGCATAATATATATCAGAGTATCAAAAAACTCCCGAAAAACATTTGGTTTCTCGGGAGTTTTTATGTAATCATATTTTAAAATTTAATAACAACCGGGTCATTTGTAAAGGAATATATTACGGCTTTGGCGTCTTTTAAGTAATATACAATGGTGTTTCCTTCGGCTCCCGTTGTATACATATTTCTGAGATTGGGATATGCATCAAGCATAGCCTCCTGTGCTTCAACCCTGTCATCTTCCGTAAGCATTCCGCTGACACGAATCCACTCTCCGCCCTTCATAGCACAAATTTCGACCTTAGGATTTTTCTCTATCTGTTTGGCAACGCTTTTGCCCTTGCCTGTTTGAATATAGAGCTTGTCCTCAAAAATGTTTACAGTGCCGAAAGGTCTTACTCTGGGCTGATCGCCCTCAACAGTTGCCAAATAATAGGTTTCCGCTTCCTTTAAAAAATCATAAACTCTTTTCATTTTAACAGCCTCTCTTTCTTTATAAAATTATTCGCTTTTCGTTTACCATATTTTGCAAAGCCTTCATAAGTCCTATTTTGCCGTGGGGATAGTTAAGCCCTCCCTGCATATATACTGCAAACGGCTCACGAAGGGGAGCATCGGCGGAAAATTCTATTGATGAGCCTTGAACAAAGGCACCGGCTGCCATAATTATATCGCAGTCATAGCCGGGCATAGGCGCCGGATAGGGTAAAGCAGTACTGTCAACAGCCGCCCCCATTTGAACCCCCTGACAGAAGCTTATAAGGTTTTCCCTGTTTTCAAGCTGAATACATTGAACAATGTCATTTCTCTTTTCCGTAGGCTTAGGAGTAACCCCAAAACCCAAATCGGCAAAAATCTGTGCTCCCAAGGCAGCTGTTTTAAGGCTGCCGTTTACTGCCTGGGGCGCCTGATAAAAGCCCTGTATAAGACTTCTGACAACACCGAGAGTAGGCCCTACTTCCTTTCCCATACCGGGAACGGTAAGCCTAAAAGCAGCGTTTTCAACATATTCAGCCTTTCCGGCAATATATCCCCCCACAGGGGCAAGACCGCCCCCCGGGATTTTTTATAAGGGAACCTACAATAAGGTCGGCGCCGACCTCGGAAGGCTCAATATAATCCGTAAATTCGCCGTAACAGTTGTCCACCATACAAATTATATCGGAGCGCACAGCCTTTACTCTTGCTATAATCTCCCCTATTGTTTCAACAGAAAGGGAAGGCCTTAAGCAATAGCCCTTAGACCTCTGAATTGTAACAAGCCTTGTATTGGGACGGATATTCTCGGCTATTTTCTCCATATCGACAGAACCGTCAGGCAAAAGGTCAATGTCCGAATATTCAACACCCCAGTCCGTAAGACTGCCCTTAACCTTTCTCTTTGCCCCTATTACCCCTTCAAGAGTGTCATAGGGACTGCCCACAGGGCTTAAAAGATGACCCCCCGGGCGAAGATTTCCAAAAAGAGCCACAGTTAAGGCATGGGTTCCGGATATAATCTGCGGGCGAACAAGAGCGTCCTCTGTCCTGAATGTATCGGCATAAATCTTTTCGGTTACGTCTCTGCCGCTGTCGTCATAGCCGTAGCCTGTTGTTCCGCAGAAGTGGTCAATTGTCAGCCTGTTTTTCTGCATAGCCGCAATAACCTTCATTTGGTTGTATTCCGTAATTTTGTCAATCTCCCCAAAATAATCTTTAAGCTTTTCTTCAGCCTTTATAACCCTTTCGTATACCTTTTCCGATATACCGTATTCCTTTAAGGCAATTTCCTTAGTCTTATCCATTATATGTTCCTCGCAATAAATTCCGCAATTTCTTTTGCACTTTCAAAGTCTCCAATATCAACCCAAACAGCCTCTTTACAATGGTGTTTAAACCATGTCAGCTGTCTTTTGGCAAAATGCCTTGTGTCTCTCTTTATGGTGTAAACAGCCTCTTCAAGACTCATTTCACCCTGTAAATATGCCGCTGTTTCCTTATAGCCCAAGCCTTGCATACTTACAGCAATTCTGCTTATTCCTCCGTCAAGAAGAGCTTTTACTTCCTCCACAAGACCGTTTTCAATCATTTTATCAACTCGCAGGTCAATCCGCCTGTAAAGCTTTTCCCTGTCCATATTCAAAACAAAAATTTTTGCATCATAATAAGGCTCTCGTTTTTTCTCCTCTGCATTATGCTCGGAAAAGAGCCTTCCTGTTTCCCTGTAAAACTCAAGCCCTCTTAAAACACGCTTTACATTGTTTGCATGGACACTTTCAGCATACTTCGGGTCAATTTCTTTAAGAAGAGAATACATATATTCTCCTCCTTTTTCATTAAGCTCAGCCGTAAGCTCATTTCTTATTGTGTAATCCCTGTTTTCTTCCGAAAAATCGTTGTTGTAAACAAGAGCGTTTATATAGAAACCTGTTCCTCCGGCTACAACGGGCATATGCCCCCTGCCGGCAATCTCTTCTATATATTTTTTGGCAAGCCGCTGAAAAACCGCCGCACTGTAGTCCTCCCAAGGCTCCAGCTCGTCTATAAGAAAATGAGGAACTCCCTGTTTTTCCTCTTCCGTAACCTTTGCCGTTCCTATGTCCATACCCTTGTAAATCTGCATAGAATCGGCGGAAATAACCTCTCCCCCTATAAGCCGGCAAAGCTCCACCGAAACCGCAGTCTTTCCGCAGGCCGTAGGCCCGCCTATTATAATCAAAGGCTGTTTCAAAAAAACACCTCCTTATGCCGCCAAACTCCCCTTTTATGTCTTTTCAGTTAATTTGCAAAGAATTTTTAAGCACTCTTCTTTGACATATATTCATTGGCTTCACCTGCGGTAATGCCGAATTTAAATACAGCCTTCTTTTCAATTTCAAGCTCAGAATACCCATCTTCCCGCCATATTTCAATTGCCATTAAAATAGATGCTTCTCTTGCTGCTTCGTTTCTCATATCTTCCAACAACCTACTCATACTTTCGACGCCTCCTTCTGTCTCTTTAAAGTGACGAACACGCTTTGCCAGTTCAGGATAATACATATTATCAGCAGATGTGCACTTAAAATCATGTATTAACTTCCCCAAACGTGTATTTGTATCTTTGTTATCTCCGTTTACAAAAATAATATGTCTTTCATCACCAAGAAGATTACCTGTTTCATTATCTCTCATTTCATAATGATGTATTGGCAAGCCGTCTCCGACCATATCCTTTTCAGTAAAAAAGATAACATAAGTTGAAATTAGCTTTGAATAATCGGTACCTTCGGGCAATAATATAGTATCCATCAAGCTGCTGTTATATCTGGCACGTAAAGGCAGTTCACCTTTATCCTCACGCTGAATTTCAATGTCATACAACTTATTGTCACAGTCCTCAGCCATAATATCCAATTTAACCGAGTGCCCTTCAATGCCCTTAATTTCACGCTGACAAATCATCTTAATGATCTTAATATCATTTCTGTCAAAAATAATGTTCAACACTAATTCTGCAGCAGCAACGGCATCGGAACTATGCTCCCCGTCAAACACCTCTCTTAAAAATTCATCGTCAAATATGCGCAGTTTCCTGATTCTTTCCAAATCCTGTTCATTTATATGAGCTTTACCGAACATATGGTTACTCCTCAATTAAACCGTTTTTCCTCAGCGTCTCTATAAACTCGGCAACATCAGTCTTTGCAGAAATTTCGTCAATATCATATTGTGAAGTCAGCGCCTTAACAACAGCGTCCTCCGTTGTATCGCTTTCAAGTTTCGACCAGATGAAAGCCCCTGTTTCGTTTAAGTTCATAATATTGTTAAAATCCACGCTGTCAGCCCCAAAAGGCACAACAACAGCCGTATTTTGAATTTTTCTGAGCATAAAGCCTTTTTTTATTTTCATTTTATTATTCCCTTTCTCATCTCGTTATAAGATGTTTCAACTGCCTCAGGGCTTATATTACAGCCCATTATATAAATCGGAAGATTACAGAATATATCGTTTATTGTTCCCATAAACAAATCCGTTTTTTCTTCGTTATCGGGTCTTACTGTCTGTTCAAAAAATTTACCGAAAGCCTCAAAGGTTTCGGCTCTTCTTATATAATTTTTTTGGGATCTCTCAATAAAGCAGATTCCGGCAACAGGAACTTTTACATTTCTGTTAAGGTCGGTCTTGCCGCTCCAAGGTGTTCCGTAAGCATAAACTCTGCCGTCTGTCATTCTCAGAGCAGGCTTATCATCATTTAATATATATGCCTTATCTCCGAAATAATCCAGCCACAGCCCTGTATGTGTAGACTTTCCGACACCGGAAAAAGCTGAAAAAAGATAAGCATATCCGTCTACCACAACCGCCGAAGAATGAAGAAGAACTCCCTTAAATTCAATAAGCTTTTCATAAAAAGCAGCCCCCGTTAAAAGATATTCACAGTCATTTATACTTAAATGAGGATTTTCTTTTTGAAATTCAACAAGAGAATCCTTATTTAAAATTATGCCGAAAATCGGCTTATAGCTTTTATCGCTTTCGTCTATAATATAGTCTTTAGCCTGTTTAAGCATAGTGGGATATTCATATTCAAGTCTGAAATCAATATCCGCAACACGCAAATTATACATTGTCCACCTCCTGAATTTTATCATCTGATAAAATCTTACCTTTTGTTACTTTTAAAATTTTATCACTGCATGAAACCGCTGCCTCTTTATGTGAGACAAAAATACAGGTTTTATTTTCAAGCTTTGTCAAAGCTTTAAGAAGTTTTTCTTCTGTTTCACTGTCAAGAGCCGAAGTAGCCTCATCAAGAAGAAGTATGGGAGCATCGCTTAAAATCGCCCTTGCTATCGACAGCCTCTGAACCTGTCCTTCCGAAAGACCTAAACCTCTTTCCCCTATAACAGTATCAAGACCGTCTTTTAAGTCTTTTATAAAGTCATATATCTGTGCGGTTTCAGCCGCCTCTATTATCCTTTTGTCGTCTGTTTCTTCATTAAAAAACCTTATGTTATCTCTAAGGCTCCCTGAGAGAATCATATTCCCCTGGGGAACATAGGCAAACAATTCTCTGAAACCGCCGTCAATTTTAACTCTTCCCTTTTTCGTTTTAAAATATAAACCGCCCTTTTCCGGCTCTATTATACCCAAAATAAGCTTTAACAGCGTACTCTTTCCTTCTCCCGAAGGACCTATAACAGTTGTCAGCTTGTTTTTTTCGATACTTCCGAAAGCAGAGTTAAAAATAAGCTCCTTTTCTCCGTAGCCGAAGGTTAAATTATCAATTTCTATTGATTTTATGTCTTCATATTTCACATTACAGGGGCTTAAAACCTCGTCTTCCATAGTTTCCAGCTCCATAATTCTTTCGGCGGAGGCTATCATAGAGTAATATGAGGGAATAAGGCTTGACATATTTTTCATAGGCGCCCTTACTTGGTCGATAACCTGTAAAAATGCCGTCAATGTACCGAAGGTTATACTTCCGGCAACAATTTTAAAAGCACCCCAAATTAAAGCCCCATAGTAACTTGCCGTAAAGAGAACGTAAACCCCTGTATTGGCAATATTGCCTACTGTGTTTCTCTTAAGCTTTATTTTATAGCTTTCAAGCTGCTTTTCCATAAGTCTTCCGCCTACAGGCAGAAAATTCGAAAACGACTTTATAACAATTATATTTTCAAATATTTCCTGTATGAAAGATCTTATAACTCCGTCGGAAGTTTGAACAGCCTTATGAAGATATTTAAAATGCTTGGCATAAATTCTTCCGGCTATAAACAAAATTATACCCACGGCAATAACAGCAAGAGTAAATTTAGCGTATATATATATAAGTACTATAAAACCGGAAACTATCTGTGTGGCAATTGAAACCGCCACAGGCAGGAGATCCACAATACCGTTTATAACAACACTGATATCCGCCGACATTCTGTTTACGATTTCCCCTGTATGGTAAGAGGAAAGGCTTAAATATTTCTTTTTAAGGAGCTTGTTGAAAACCTCCTGTTTTATACTTATTTCAATTTTGCCCATAGCCCTGATGCGTATATTGCTGCCCAAAACATTCAAAAAAGCCTGAAGACCTATTATGCCGCAAAGCACTAAAGCCCATAAAGCTATACTTCCGCTGCTGTCTCCTGTTGCAATATCCAATATATTTTTAGAGGCAAGAGCCAAAAAAACATAACAAAGGGAAATAATTCCGCTTATACCGGCAACGCAGAGAACCCACAAAAGCTTTGTTTTTGAGTAGGAATATATCCACCCTAAAGCATTTTTACCTTTTTTCATTTAAACCTTGTCCTTATTTTTGATTTTGCTGATTTTTACGGCAATACGGCATATGTAGGGTCTGACCGGCATCAAAATATGCCACAGTCTTACATAAATTTTATAAAGTCTGTTGTTTACGTCAAATTTATGACCCTTTCTGTCAAAGCCTTTTACAACCGCAATAACGGTATCGGCGGAGACACCCTTTTCAATTTGCTTTTGAGCGTCTCCGACAATATCGTATGAATTTTTTTCTTTATTAACCTTTATGATTCTATGGAGAACATAGCTTCCGTCAGGACGGACGTAAAGAGGAATGTCAAATTTCTTAAGATTTTCCTTGTCTGCCTTTGTCAAAACAACACTGTCTCTCAGGCTGTAAAGAAGAGGATACATAGAAAAACCCCTTATTGCAAAATTAACGTCTGTTCCGTTTTCAACACACTCCTCAATTATGGGAGAAATCTCACTCATTTGGGAGCTGATAACACCTTTTTCCATAAAATCACCATTTACATCGTTTAATTTATTAATCGTCAGATTCTAAATCCCTCATAAGCTCATATACAGAGTCAAAGCCTCGGCTTAAGCCTATGCCTTTACTCACATTTTCAATAGCTTTGACGGTTTCTTCATTTGGTACATAATAATCGGTTCCAAAAAGTTCTGACATAGCTCATTTATTAAGTTCCTTATGTAAAATTTCAGTATAGGCAAGAATAAGCGGAGCAACGCCCTTTGCCTCATTTTTAACAACAGGCTCGCTCATATAATATTCATAAGAACCGTCTCTGTATGAATTTCCGCCAAGTCCTGCAACAAGACAGATTCCGTCAAGCTGAAGTTCGCCGTTTTCTTCTGAAAGATATTTGTCACAGATACCGTTGAAAGCCTTTTCGCCGTATTTAAAGTAGCTTTCGGGAAGTATGCCGAGTCTTACGGACTTCATAATAGCGAAAGCAAGAATAGCAGAACCGCTTGTTTCGAGATAATTCTTTTCTCTGCCGCCCTGATCTGCAACCTGATACCACATACCGCTTTCGTCCTGATATTTAATAAGAGCGTCTACATATTCAACATAGATAGCCTTAAGCTTATCTCTGTCTTCTGCCAGTTTATCAGGCATAATATCAATTGTATCAACAAGAGCCATAGCATACCAACCCAAAGCTCTCAGCCAGAAGTTAGCGGAAAGACCTGTTTCCTTGTCAGCCCAATACATTTCTCTGCTTTCGTCATAGCCGTGATAGTAAAGACCTGTTTTGGGATCTCTCATAATTCTGTGAACATTTTCAAACTGTTTTACGCTGTCTGCACAGTTCTTACAGTCGTTATACATAACCTCATATTCCATATAGAAGGGCTGACCCATATACATACCGTCAAGCCAAACCTGCCAAGGATAAATCTTCTTGTGCCAGAAGTTGCCTTCCTTTGTTCTGGGCTGTTTCTGAACCTGACCGTAGATAGTGTCGATAGCCTTGCGGTATTTCTCCTTGCCTGTAAGCTCATAGAGGTCGAAAAGTGTTTTGCCTGCGTTTACATTGTCAATATTATATTCCTCGGGCTTATAAGACTTTATTGAGCCGTCTTCCTGAACAAAATAATCAATGAAGTTGTCTGCAAAGTCAAGATATTTCTGTTCCTTTGTGATGTGATAAAGCTCAATAAGGGCTTTAATCATACAGCCGTCGATATAGTTCCACTTAGACGGCTTTCCGCTTCTGATCTGTTCAATATTCCAGATAGGCGCCTGCGGTGTCGATTTTTCAATAAGTTCATTAATATACCTGTCAAGTATTTCCATAAAAGTACCCCCTGTAGATTTTTTTACTGCTGTTTATAATGCAATTCATATGCATAC
>JAJQBF010000050.1:0-1347 GCA_021203425.1 Clostridiales bacterium
GTTTTTTACTATATTATGAGAATATCATAGCCTTTATCATAAAATATAATGATTTTTTATAAAGCTCAGCAGTGAAATTTTTTACAATAAGGCATGCTATAATAGGTATATCCACAGAAAGAAAGTATGCCTTATGAAGAAAAATTATATAAATCCAAAAAAACATACAGCTTATTTGCGTTTCAAAGCAAATATGGTACGGAGCAGGCTTGCAAAGAAACACTCTTTAGGCTTAAATGGCCTAATGGTTTTAAATGTCCAAAATGCGGTTGTGAACATTATACTGTAGTCAGTGGTTGAAGACTGCCTTTATACCAGTGTGCCCAGTGTCACTCTCAAACTACAGTCACAGCAGGAATTGTTTTGGTCAACACAAAATTGTCTTTGACCAAATGGTTTACTGCATCTTATTTTGATGCAACAAGCGTGAATTTGTTTCTTCAATTTAATCTTCTACGGAAGAAACAAATTCACGCCTAAGGATGGCACATCTTCAGTTGCATTGGCAAAATATATCGATGTAATATTAAAACAGCTTTGACTATGTTTCATAAAATTCGCAGTGCTATGGGCAGCCGTGGCACTTTGTATAAATTAGGAAATTCAGTTGAAATGGACGAATCTTATTTTGGCGGCAAACACGAAGGTAAGTGTGGTCGTGGCAGTGAAAACAAAACTCTTGTTGCCGTTGCGCTGGAATTAAGTGATGCAGGAACACCTCTTTTCCTTAAAATGCAAGCTATACCTGATACAAAGTGTGAAACCCTGCTTAATTTTGCGGAATCAAACATAAGCGAAGGTTCTACAATACATAGCGATGCCTTAAGGTCATATCACACATTATCTAAAAAGTATAATATAGATATAAAAAGTATAATCCGACTGATGACACCGAACATTTGAAATGACTTCATGTTATAATTTCAAATATCAAAGCCAATATTGGAGGTACATATCACGGTATAGACAACAAGTATATCCAATACTACTTAGACGAGTTCAGCTATCGTTTTAACAGGCGGCTCAACAAGAAACCTGTGCTTGACCATTTGTTAGAATGCTGTGTTTGGGCTCCTTATAGAAAGTTTGCTAATCTTTGTATATAGTCATTTAAAATATTTTGCCGTTGCTTTTCTTTTACCCTGCACAAATAAAATATGTGTCGAATTTTCAACTCTCCAAATTTCACTTTAGCGCTAATGAGACACGGCAAGCCATTTATGTGAGACTATCAGTGGAAATTTAAATTCCATTTTGGCACTAATAAGACGTTTTTGAATTTTCTCCGTATATTATAAACATATTTATTAAAGTAAAATTTTGTCTCTAATAATAATATTTTAACAT
>JAJQBF010000050.1:1357-10450 GCA_021203425.1 Clostridiales bacterium
TTATTGCCTATAAACCTTAAAGTTTAAAAATTTAAATTTACTTTACATTTTGGCCCTAATAAGACTATTCTAAAAACTGAGGTAACGGGCACTGAGGCTATATTTAAATTCCATTTTGGCACTAATAAGACTTCGGGTACTTACGTATAGGGGCACTGAGGCTATATTTAAATTCCATTTTGGCACTAATAAGACTGGTATTTTGGTATAGGCGATTTTATCCGGTTATTTTTTAGGATAATTGTCGCTCTGTTTTTATTATATTGCAAGAGTCGTTTTTTTGCAAGCTTAATGCTGCAAAAAAAATATTTTAGTGGCAGAAATCAGCAGAAAAAGCCGACTTGTCAATGTATGGGGGTTATTGCGCTAAAGAGGGTCAACAGCAGGTTTTTATACCATTTTATTATTATGGAAATCAAAACAAATTTGTCATTGTTTTATATATTTTGAGCTTTCTGTGTCTTTGAGATGTCTTTTACAAGAAGCTGTCAGTGTTGTCTTCAGTTTTGCCCCAAAAATCTTTATCGAGCCATTTTTTGTTTCTGCCGGAAAAGACTATTACCGAGTCTTCGGTTTGCCGGATTATTTGATTCAGTTTCAGTTTCAGCTTTAAAAGCTGGCCTTCTGAAAGGTCTCCCTCGAAAACTGAATTTTGTATATGGTTAAGATATTTTTTGCAGGTTTTAAATGGTTTTGAAAGTATTTTTATGCCCTTGTCATCGGTTTTTATATCATAAACCAAAATAATATACATTTTACCACCAACCTTTTGTCGTTTTATTTATAAAGTGCTGCTGTTTTGTTATCAGCCGAGTCAGTTTAGCCCTTACCACCAAATTTTAAAGCCTTCATATTCTTTTTCACCTATAAGATGCTTAATCAGCTTATAACATTCCAGTCGCATTAGATGCTGATAGGATACAGTTTTATTAAGGGTTTTGTGTTTTATTGTAGTTTGGAGTTTTAAGTCAAGTTCTCTTAAAATTGTTTGAGAGGCTTCTTTTTTGAGGTGTAAATAACCTAAGTGTTCCGTAAAACTTTTTTCGGTTATTTGATTTTTATTAAGCAGCGAAAAAATAAGCCTGTCGCCTATAAGGGGCTTAAAAACCTCAGCTATATCAAGGCAGAGAGAAAAGCGTCTTGTTCCCGGCTGATGAAGATAGCTGATTGTAGGGTTAAGCTGTGTTTTGTAGATTTCACCCAAAACCTTTGTGTATATCAATGTATTAACAAAGGAGATGAGAGTATTTATCATATTATCGGGAGGTCTTTTTACACGTTTGGTGAAATTAATTTCTCTGTCGATAATTGTGTTCCATACACTGTAATAATATTTGTGTATATTGCCCTCATAGCCCATAAGCTCCTGTATATTTTCAGCAGTATCGGCCTGTTTTATAAGTGTTTCAATTTCAATCATCTGCCTGCTTACATCTTTGCCTCTGCCATTGTAATATCTTAAATTTCGATAAATGTTACTGCCGGCTGTTTTTACAAATTCTTTGGCAAGAACCATACGTTTTTTGCTGTTTAAATAATGCTCCGCCTGATTTATGAGAAGCTTTCCCGAAACAAGCTCCTCTCTGGGGTAAAAGGAGCCTGTGTAAAAGCTGTAATAATTGAAGAAATGGGCAATAATTCCGTATTTCGAAAGAAGATTAATAAGGCTTGTATTAAAGCTCATTTCCGACATAATATAGAAATCACGCACATTTTCTATAGGCAAGTCTCTTTTTGTTCCGTCCGCTTTTTCAAAGGTTATTGTGTTGTCCTTTCTTGAAAGCTTTCCGTCGTTAAATATATAATAGCTTCTGTCCATTTTACCTCCTTAAATGCCGCAAAGGTCAAAATATGCACAGGAACGGCAAATTCTCTTGCTTTTATAAACAGGTGGCTTGTCTTCGTAAGTTATTTTTCTTATTTCGGACAGTATATTCTCAATTTCGATTTCGTCCTCTTTTGTTAAAATAACCTCCACACTTTCCTTTAAAAGCGGATAGTCTATTTTTCCCGTTATTCCTTCTACGCTACGCTGTTTTAAATAGTAAAGGTAATATTTCACCTGTAAAATACTCGCTTCTTCAATTTTCCTGCTTTTTTTGACCTCGTGGATAATACCCTGCTTTTTTATGAAGTCTACATTTATAACAATGTCTATATTTATATGCTTTTCTTCTCTTTTATATGTGTTTTCGTCAAGAAGCTTTCCTATGTAGACATTGCCGCTGTTTTGCTCCATATCTATGCTGTTGTAAAAGTACCAAAGTTTTCTTTTGCATACAGCATAATAATATACCATTAAACCTGTTATCTCTTTCATATAACCCCCTTATAAAAAGTCCGGTTCTCTTATCACCGTGTCAAAATTTATGGGTGCGAACCCTCTTTCGTCATACCGACATTCTATAACATCTATATTCATTCTGTCACCTATTTTCACAGATTCATATTTTTCTGCCTTTTTTTGCGATTTGGCTCTTTCGTATTTTTTAAGAACTTCATCTGAAATTGATACTGTAAAGCCAATAATTTTATCCCTTATTTCAACCTTTTCGATATTCGTAAGACTTTTGTTTTTGTAACATTCTTGCAGTCTTTCTATCTCTGTTTTATTTTTATAATAAACCGGCGATGGGATAATATCTTTACACGCTATTTCCCTGAAATTTGCATCTTTTCTTTCAATGTCATACAGCCTAATGCCTTTTATTGTTTCATAGTGCTTTTTGTATTTATCGGCATAGCTGCTGTTTTTGAGATTTTCTGTTGTAAAGGCTTCATTTATGAGATTAATTTTATCCTTTTCGGAAACCGGGCCATTCCAACTTGTTATTGCTTTTCGTGACAAGTCATAAAGCTCTTCAATTTCGGAATAAACCTTGTCAAGCTCCAAATAAACATAACAGTTTGTTTCGGAAACAGGCTTTGCTCCTCTTCTGTTGCACCTTCCCATTCTTTGGAAAAGAGAAGTCAGCTCATAAAGCTCCGTAAAAAGACAGTCAAAGTCTATGTCCAGACTGGCTTCTACAACAGAGGTGGAAATCCAAATACCCTTGTCAATGTGTTCTGTTTTTCCAAAGTCAATAATTTCATTTTCGAGAACCCTTCTGTCATTTTTGTCAAATTTAGCATGGAAAATATGCAGATTATCTTTGTTGTCTATAATCTCCGAAAGCTCATCGTAAAGCCACTGAGCCTTTTTAACGGTGTTGCAGACAACAAGTATTTTATTGCTGTCTCCGCCCTCATTATAACGTTTTATAATATCATCTGCATTCAGCTTTTTCTCAAGGACTGTTATATTGTGACGAATGCTTTCATCAGTAAACTCACCGTATTCGGCATCTAAAAATTTCAGCTTGTCCCTTATAAAAGGTGTCAAAGTTGCGGTAACAACGGTTATTTTTCCGCCCATATCGTGAATTCTCTCCAAACCGGAAATTAAATAGGCCAAGGTGTCGGGGCTGTACATCTGTATTTCGTCAATAACTACCTTTGAATATGACAATGTTGCTAGCTTTAGCTCATAGCCGTTATATTTAAAAACGAAGTTAAAAATTTGATCGGGGGTTGAAACCGTAAGAGGAAGAGTTAAATTTTTGCCTCTTTTGTTGTATTCTTCAACATCAAGCTCAGCTTTGTTTTTGTTATTTTCATTAATGTAATAACTCAAAGAATCTCCATACAAAAGCGAAACTCTTTCTTCGGTTTTCTCTTCGGCAATATCATTCTTAAACCGATTATACATTGCATTTATTGCAGTTTTCAAGGGCAATATAAAAAAGCCCTTGTTATCCCCTATCCAGTGAAGCCCGGCTTCAGTTTTGCCCATACCTGTCTGGGCAACGGCAATAATATTTTTGTCGCTGTTTGCCCTGCAGAAACGCTGTAGGTCATTCCAATTCTCAGATGGCTTTTTAGTCTGCCACCTTTTCAACAGATTTCCAAGCCCTTTTGTTATAAAGTCGCTTTTGTACTCTATTTTGTAGCCGCCGCTTGTGCTGTAGTCACATTTGTTTAAAAGACCTTTTACCAATATTGTTTCCCTGTCATTTGAAACATAACCTATTTTATTACCTTCCAAACACTCTGTATACCAATCTTCTTCAAAAGGCTTTATAAATTTTAAATATTCCTCCTCTTTTTCGTTAATTACTTCCCAAGCATTACAATAATCATGATAATTTAAAACGGCAAAACAAACCCTGTAGTAGTCTCTTTCATTTTCAAGTTTTTCCTCATCAACAAAATAAGCAGAAAGAATATTGTGATATATTTCCTTATTGGAATTGTATTTAATTTTACCTTTGGATTTTACCCTTTCCTAAAAGCCTTTTTGAATCTTTCCGAGATCATGATAATAAATTGCTTCCGTAAGCATTTTTATAATGTTTTCATCGATTAAATAGCCCAAATCTTCTAAGCCTTTCATACATTTCATTAAGTCCTCATTATGCCGAGCTATAGTTTTGTCTTCCTTTGCTAAAAAATAATTTAAATCTATCACTGTATCACCCCTAAAAATAATTTTTCCAATATGAAACTAATAAAAACCGCTGTTAAATAAAATTCACAATATAGCTTTGTTCGTCTTCGTTTTTACAGTCTGCCCAAATATTACCAACTAAGCTGCTTACTCTAAAATCTGACAAATACATTACCTTCTTTTTTGCAAATGCTCTTTTATCGTCTTCTATAACATAATTCTTCGGCATATAATAAACAGTTCCTTTTGCTCCGCCCTCACTTGTACCTCTGGGTTTAATGTGAGTGTTGAATGCATCTTCGCTTACGTCTTCAACATTTACATATGCAGCCTGTTTACACCTAAGCTTTCTTATAGCAGGCTTTTTTAAATCCTGTGTAAGCTCCGTAAAATCACAGCTTACAACATCAACAAAATCCTCACTTCTGCCTATGGCTGTAAGATTATTTATGTTTTCATAAATGTCATTCAGGGTGTCCTCATTACTTTTTATGTGGATAACAAGGTTTATGTTGTCCAAAATTTCATAATATTTGATTGAAGTTGTAAGGCTTGCATACTGCGAAACGGGAATATTATAGTTTTCGTCCTCATAAACTTTCAACCTTTTCTTAAACTCTTTTTCACAATCCTTATAATATTTTTCTTTTTTTTCGACCGCTTTATATTCCTTTGAGTTTTTGTTAAGCCCCTTTTTCTTTTCCGCCAGTTCCTTTTTACGTTTATTTATTGTTTCTTTCAGCTTTTTAAACCTTGTGTCTTTAAAAGTCTTAATTTCAGCCGAAACCTTTTTAAGCCCCAAATATTCCTCAAAAAGCTCGTGATTTACTATGTCTATATCCTTCTTTTTAGTAAAGCTTGAGCCCTGTTTTTTAGACACGGCGACCTTTGTGAAACCTGCCGAAAGGAGAGTGCTGTTGTTTAGCCTCACAAGGATTCCCCTGTCGTCCATTGTAGAATTTAAAAAGCAGTGGTCTGTATAAGGTTCCCTGCGCATACCTTCAAAATTTCCCTGAATACTTATGTCCATTGGGTGATATTCACTGTATCCGCAAGCATTGTGAAATGCCCCGATAACAGTGGAAACAGGAGGCAGAGGATAAGTCATTTTATTTTCAAAGCATTCGGGTTTCCAATAGTTTGCCGAAGTCTGTTTAAGCACAATTCTCAAACATTTCATAAAATCACATCCCTTATACTCCGTAATAGCTGTCAACCTCTGCCTTTAAATCTTCAAAAAATTTATGAACAGATTTTGCCTTAAGCTGTTCTTCGATGGCTCTGTCATTGTTTAAAATATCTGCCTTACACAGGCCGCAGCTGAAACCTTTGTTGAGCTTGTCCTTAAGATCTTCAGTTATGTCAAGACTGTCGTTTTTAATTCTTACAACATTTTCAAAAACGTGGGTTTTTCTCTCAGATATGCCGCCGATAACAAAAACAGGCTCTGCATTGTCAAGATTTCCCTTTACAACAAGAGAAAGCTCCTCAACAGCCTTAAGAAGGGCTTTAACTCTGTAGACCTTTTCGACATTGTCCGCCTCCGGTCCGCCGAAATTATATTCCTTGCCGATCATATCCAAATCAATTGTAAGGCTATAAATCTTGAGTGATTTGTCATATTCATATTGATAAGGCATAAGACCAACTCTGCTGTCGCCGGCGTCATCGTCGCTGAGCTGCAGGTTAAGATTATTTGCCGATGCACGTTTGTTAGCAAGGTAAAGGTTATTGTGAAATCTGGATTCATTTATAAAGCTTTCGGCTGCAATTGCATCGGTTAAATAAAATGAGCTTTTTCTTATATATGTACTGCTCTTTCCCGTGGTCATATAGCCGGCTTCCAATGCACGGCAGTTGCTTACGTTTTTTTCGGCTGTTGCCAGCTTTTGTGTTACGCTTTTATCAATTGTGGTTTCCACGTCATCATATAAACCACTTGTAACCATAAGAGCGTTTTTAAGGCTTTCTCTGCTTCTTATTGCATATATTTTTCCGTTTTTAAATACCTTTTGAATTGAAGAAATATTCCCCAAGCCTTCTCCGTAGTTTGACGTCATATTTGATATTACTGTTAATGTCAATGCCTTTCCCATATTATTTCTCCTCCTTTGCGTTTTACTGCTTTTCAGGTTTTACTGTCAATGCGTTTATAAAAGTATAAATAATTTCTTTGTTGTTTTCAAAATCTTCAAACAAATCATACGCAAAACCATAATATATGCCTGTGTATGATGATAAATTCAATAAAATAAGTGTTGCTCTGTCATAATCCTTAAATGTAACCGAACTTATAAGCTTTTGCCTATAGCTATCAAGCTTGCTTGTTCTGTTGTCCCTAACAAATTTTTCGACCGTACTGTTTGCCGTTCTTTTAGCTTCTCTCATTGCCCATGTCATTTCATTCACTCCCTTTATTTTTGAACTTATGTCAATAAGTACCTTTACACAATAACTGTATCCGCCATCTATAATTTTGTATTTCTTGTTACCCACTATTATCTCAGTAATGTATTTTTTGTTTCCCATTATTCTTTCAATAATATCGTCGCAAAGCGTATTATTTAAAATATGATTAACAGTTTCATCCTGAATATTGATATAATAATTATCGTTTACTTTAAGCGGTATTCTCAAACCTTTGTAACCGTCTTTTATTTCCTTCAAAATTCTTATGGCAGATTTTCTTATAAACATAGTCTCAAAATATTCTTTGCCGGTGTTCTTTGAAATAACCTCTACGTCATAATCTATAAACCCGGCTGTCTCAACTATACTTTTGAACAAAACTTCCTTTGCTCTCAGCTCCGTGCCTTCCACAATATTATCCACAATAAGCTGTTTAAAATTATTATTTGTGCTTATAAGATTTTCGATACTATAGTTACAGTTTATGAAATAAAATGTTCGGTTTCCAGCAAAGCCGAAAGGAATAAAATCAAACTCAGGCACATCTTCAAAGGCAATTGATGAATTCTGAAAACGATAGCCTAAAGACTTACTTTTCTTTCCGGCATCAACATAATAACCCAAAAGACGGCAGGTACTTTTGCCCTCTTTTTCAAAAAGCTGATTTGTATTGCAAAAATTAGCATACATATCGGACTTATTTTTGAAAGTTCCTTTAATAATATCCAACCTGTTTTCATTTAAGAGAGTAAGAATTTTTTCTCTGTCTCTTTCGGTCTTGTATCCTTTAAAAACAGCTTTCATAGTCGTATTTCCGCTGAGCTTTTCGTTTGCAAGCTTTATCTGTTCCTCGGAAAGTTCTTTGTTTTTAAGTAAATTTTCAAGGAAAACATGATGAAAACCGTCACCGTAAAAATACTCCGCAAACTTTAAGTATCTTTCCTCGGTTATATCTTCGCTGTTGAATTTAATACAGTCTTTCTCTTTGCAAAAGGGCACATCGTCTTTTTCATAATAGTCGAAGTACCTCGCCAAGCCCACAATTGCCGCAGAATATCTCCAGTCGGAGGGCTCGATTTTAACATTGAAATATTCTTCCTCAATCAATGTTTTCATTCTCTTCCCCCTCCCTCAGCTGCGAAATAACATTAAAAAGCCCGAATCCGAAGCCGTTTCTGCTGCCCATTCCGGCATTATATAAATATTGAAGACAGCTTCTGTCACCTTCCAAAACAAATATTCCCAAAGTTGTGTCGATTAAATTGCTGTAATGTTTAACAACCGCCTTTTTGCAATCAACAGCCTTAAAATTAACACTCTCTGAAGCCTGCTCGGAAAAACCTGCTCTTTCAAGCTGATTGTGAATAACAATATCAAACATAGACTTAAAGCCTTCGTCCCTGTATGTAAAATATCTGTCTCTGTTTGAAGCCTTATCGTGATCTCTCAATACAAGCCCTCCGCCGGTAAGAAAGCTGCAAAGAAGCCTCTCTTCCTTAATTTCAGCAGAATTAACAGGCATAACCCTTTCAAGAACCATTGAATTTTCAAGGGGCAGAGGAAAATTGATTCCTCTCTGCTTAAGCACAGCCCCGTAAAGAAAAAGTCCTGTTCTCTCCCTGTCATCAGCCGAAAGTATAACTTTAAGCCCTTTCCCTTTTACAAAAATTTTGCCCCCTTCAAAGACCGGCTTATCAAACAACACTGCAAAGCCGTAATCCCTAAAATGATTATTCTTAAAATACCTGTCATAAAGCTTTCCGTCAAACTCCTCAGCCATAGACTTCTTCAAAAAGGCCAAAATCACCCTTCTATAATCCAACTGAAACTCTTCGCCCTCCAGCCAAAAGCTGAGAAATAGCCTCATAAAAACCACCTCCGTATTTTTTATATATTCATTATGCACCCTCAATATGTAAAAAATTTTACACATAAAGCTTTTTGAAAAAATTTTTATTTTCTTAAATTCCACTATGGCACTAATTGCCTCCCTTATAAGGGAGGATAGAGAATACCCTTCTAATTTATATTCCATTACTGGCATAATAATATATTTAATACATTATCAATGTATCTATATATAGATTTTATACCATTCTATGGTCTTTGTCAAGGATGTTTTTTGAAATTTAAAAGAAATCTCTGTTAGGGTGTCAATGATTGGTTACACTTAGCCAAGTAATAAATTGTCGAGGGTA
>JAJQBF010000174.1 GCA_021203425.1 Clostridiales bacterium
GTTTAAAATATTATAATGTTTATCAGGTTTGAATTAGAAAATATTATTATTGAAATGAAAATCAAGGAGGTGGTGTTTTGGGAAAGGACTTTATAAAGGCTTGGGCGATTTTGCCCCAGATTGCTCTTATTATGCTTACACCTATTCTCCTCTGTATTCTTTTCGGTCATTTTTTGGACGGGCTGTTCGGAACGGAGGTTCTTTTCCTTATTATATTTACTGTTTTGGGTGTAGGGGCGGCTTTCAGGAGTCTTTATATGTTTTATATCAAAACATACGGAAATGATAATGAGGAAGAAACAAAAAAGGAGAAGTGAAAGTGATTAAGATTTCAGATGTTTCGAAAAAGCTTTTGTTATATTTGTTTGCTCTCTGCGTTATTGCCTTCGGCTTAGGCTGTGTGTTTATTCCCAAAGACGGCAGTTTTTATTTGGCTGTGTCTGTAGGTTCATACGGTTTGGGGCTTGCCTTCGGCTATGTTTTCTGTGCTCTTAAGCAGGTTTTGCTTGAAAGGGCGGTTGAAAAAAGCCTTGATATGGATAAGGAAACAGCGGCAGGGTATGCAAGGCTGCAGTTTATGTTCAGATATTTTTTGACATTTATTGTTCTTGCGGCGGCGGCTGTTATTGACTGCATAAGCCTTTTGGGGGCTGTTATAGCTGTTCTGCTTGTTCAGCCGGCGGCTTATTTGGCAGGGAGAAAGATTAAGGATATTAAGGAGAGCTCGTGAGGTGTCCGGTTCGGTGGTTGTGCCGGCGAGACCCCACCGTCAACGCTTTGCGTTGACACCTCCCCTAGAAGGGAAGGCTATGTGATATTTTCGGTTTTGACCGTTAATATATAATTTTATGAAGGGAGGGAAATAAATATATGGATTTTGGCAGTGCTTATATTCCTATCACAATCGGTAATTTCAGTTTCAGGCTTACCGAAACGGTAATAGATACATGGATAATTATGCTTGTGTTGATTATCTTTGCCGTTATAGTAAGAATTAAGCTTAATAAGTTTACCGAAGTTCCCGAAAGCGGTTTTCAGAATTTTATAGAAACCATTGTGGAAATGATGGATAGCTTTGTAATAAGTAATATGGGCATTAAATACAGCTATTTCGGCTGTTGGTTTTTCGGTGTTTTTGCCTTTATACTTGTTTCGAATTTAAGCGGTTTGATTGCCCTGCGTCCGCCTACAGCCGATTTGGCTACAACAGCGGCTTTGGCTCTTACTACCTTTGTGCTTATTCACTTTATGGGCTTAATCACAGGTAAGCTGGGCTATTTTAAGGGTTATTTAGAACCCATTCCGTTTTTATTACCCCTTAACATTATCAGTGAAATAGCAACACCCATTTCGCTGTCTTTCCGTCTTTTCGGCAACATTTTAGGCGGTTTAATTATTATGGGTTTGGTTTATACTCTGCCCGTGTATGTAAGATTCTTTATTCCGGGTTTTCTGCATATGTATTTTGATGTGTTTGCAGGCTGTCTGCAGACATTCATTTTCGTTATGCTTTCAATGACCTTTATTAAGGATAAAATACCGGACGAAATTTAAGGAATTGATGGCTTAAGGAAAAATATTTTTCATCACTTCCATATTTAAAAAACTTTTTAAAATCTCAAGGAGGATTATTAAATGGAAATTACATCAATTGAAACAGGAAGAGCGTTTGTTCTGGGCTGTTCTGCTATCGGCGCAGGTATTGCGATGATAAGCGGTTTAGGTACAGGTATCGGACAGGGTTATGCGGCAGGTAAAGGCGCCGAGGCGGTTGGCCGTCAGCCCGAAGCAAGAGGAACAATTATGTCAACTATGATCTTAGGTCAGGCTGTTGCCGAGACAACAGGTATTTACGGTCTTGTAGTTGCTCTTATTCTTTTGCTTGCAAATCCGCTTGTAGGTCAGGTAAATGGCTGATAACTGTCTGTTTTGTAAAAACAGACAGGTCGGTTGTTAAACGGACAGCGGCAGTTAAGACTGACGGCTGTTTTGTAAAAACAGACAGGAGCAGTTTTTAACAAACTTATAACAGTTTGTTAAACTGACGGCAGTTGTAAAAGAATGTAAAAAAGCTGAAAGGAGGTTTAATAACCTTGAGCAGTTATTATCTTACTGTTGTTCACGGCCTTCTTCCCGAAGGCTATAGCTTCATTCTTAATCTTGATAAGGATTTGCTGATTGAAATCGGTTTCCAGCTTTTTAATACGATATTTCTTTGTTTGTTTTTGGGTTATATTTTATATAAGCCCGTTAAGAATTTCCTTCAGGCCAGAAAAGACCGAATTGCTGGAGATTTAAAAAGCAGCAGAGAGGCAAAGCAGGAGGCTGAAACTGTTTTAAAGGAATATAAAACAAAGCTTGCGGAGATTGCCGAGGAGAGAACGGCGATTTTAGAGAAAGCCCGTGAAGAGGCCGCTGCAAACAGAGCCATCATAATCGAAGAGGCAAACAAGGAAGCAACGGAGCTTAAAGAAAGGGCTAAGCTGCAAATTGAAAGAGACAAAGAAGAAGCACAAGATGAAATAAGACTTCAGATTATTCAGGTTTCTACCCTTATAGCAAGTCGTTTTGTTAAGGAATCGCTGAACGAATCCGCACAGAATAAAATTGTGGAGAACGTAATTAAGGATTTAGGTGATGTTAAATGGCAAAGTTAGCATCAAGATATTCCACAGCACTTTTTGAACTTGCGTCCGAAAATAATATTGATAAATATTATGACCAAATCTGTGTTTTAAACGAGGCTATATGCAAGGACGGGGAAATTATGGAGTATATTAAAAACCCCAATTTCTCTTCTGAAGAAAAGTTTAAAACATTTGAGAAAATATTTAAGGGAAATATAAAGGACGATATTTTAGGTCTTATTTCCGTAGTATTTTCAAAAAACAGGGAGAAACAGCTCCCCGAAATATTTGACGGCTTTATTGAACTTGTTTTGGAAAACAAGGGCATAATGACAGCCTATGTTGAATCGGCAGCCCCCTTAAAGTCGGGGCAAATTAAAAAAATCAAAAACAAATTATCGAAAAATCTCGATAAGCAGATTGTTATTAAGGAAATTGTTGATGAAAGCCTTATAGGTGGTCTTAAAATAACCGTAGACGGTCACGTTATAGACGGAACAATTAAAAAGAGAATTGACGACCTTAACAAAATGCTTATTGACAACAGACTTGCGTAAAGGAGTGTAACTTAGTATGAATCTTAGACCTGAAGAAATCAGTTCCGTTATAAAGGAACAAATTAAGGGCTATAACAGCAAGCTAAGTGTGTCTGAAGCAGGTACGGTTATACAGGTAGGTGACGGTATTGCCAGAGTTTACGGACTTAAAAACGCTATGGCAGGAGAACTTCTCGAATTTCCCGGCGGCGTTTACGGCATTGCCCAAAACCTTGAAGAGGACAACATCGGCTGTGTTCTTTTAGGCTCAGACGAGGGAATCAAAGAGGGCGACCTTGTTAAACTTACAGGCAGGGTAGCCTCCGTTCCCGTTGGAGATGAGCTTATAGGCAGAGTTGTAAACGCTATAGGTCAGCCCATCGACAAAATGGGTCCCATTAAATCAAAAAAGAGAAGACCTATTGAAAGAGTTGCCCCCGGTGTTATTACAAGAAAACCTGTAGACGTGCCTTTACAGACAGGTATTAAGTCAATTGACGCTATGGTTCCTATCGGCCGTGGTCAGAGAGAGCTTATTATCGGCGACAGACAGACAGGAAAAACAGCTCTTTGTATAGATACGATTATAAATCAAAAGGGAAAGGACTGTATCTGTGTTTACGTTGCAATAGGTCAGAAAGCTTCAACTGTTGCAAGAATCGTAAAGATACTTAAGGACTCGGGAGCTATCGACTACACCTTAGTAGTAGCCGCAACTGCCTCCGAATCTACCCCCTTACAGTATATAGCGCCCTATGCAGGGGTAGCTATGGCAGAGGAATTTATGGAAAACGGAAAGGACGTTCTTATTGTATATGACGACCTTTCAAAGCACGCCGTTGCTTACAGAGCGATGTCTCTTTTGCTTAAAAGACCCCCGGGACGTGAGGCATACCCCGGCGACGTTTTCTATCTCCATTCAAGACTTCTTGAAAGATCTGCCAGAATCAGCGAGGAATACGGCGGAGGTTCAATTACCGCCCTTCCTATTATCGAAACACAAGCCGGCGACGTTTCAGCCTATATCCCCACAAACGTAATTTCAATTACAGACGGTCAGATATATCTTGAAACAGAGCTTTTCAATTCGGGTTTCCGTCCTGCCGTAAACGCAGGTCTTTCAGTATCGAGAGTAGGCGGCTCCGCCCAGATTAAGGCTATGAAGAAAATAGCGGGACCTATCCGTATAGAGCTTGCCCAGTACAGAGAACTTGAAAGTTTCTCACAGTTCGGCTCAGACCTTGACAAGGATACCCTTGAAAGACTTAACCATGGTAAGAGAGTTATGGAAATTCTCAAACAGCCTCAGTATAAAACTATGGAGGTTGAACAGGAGGTTGTAATTCTCTATACCGTTACAAATAAATATCTTGACGATGTTCCTCTGGAAAGAATTGCCGAGTTTGAAACAAAATTCTTAACTTATCTTGAAACTCAGCATAATGACGTTCTTTTAAGCATAAAGAACGACAAGGTTCTTTCTCCCGAAAAAGAGGAGATTTTAAAGGGCGCAATTAAGGCATTCAAGAAAGATTTTTAACGGGAGGGTGATATTATGGCTTCAATGCGTGACATAAAACGCAGAATAAAAAGCGTCAACAGCACCCGCCAAATTACAAAGGCTATGAATCTTGTAGCCAGCTCAAAGCTGAATAAGGCGAAAGCACGTCTTGAAGGGACTAAACCCTTTGCCGAAGAAACGAGAAAGGTTATTGCGGAAATAGGCGCAGCGGCAGGAAGGCTTAATAACCCGCTCTTTGCCGAAGAGGTTAAAGGAAACAAGGCTCTTGTTATTGTTCTTACCGGCGACAAGGGACTTTGCGGCGGCTATAACAGCAATGTATGCAAGGAAACCCAGGCTCTTTGTGAAGGTAAGGACGCAAAGCTTATAACCGTAGGAACAAAGGGCAGAGATTATTTTAAAAGAAGGTCTGTTCCCATTGACAAAAGTGTTGTGGGAATATCGGAACATTTTGAATTCGGCGATGCCGTTGCTTTAGGGGAAAGAGCTTTAAAGATGTATAAAGAAAAGGAAGTAGACGCTGTTTATCTTGTCAGCACTAAATACATCTCTTCAATAAGTTCAGCCCCCAAGTCAATAAGACTTCTTCCCGTAAACCCCAATGAGTTCGAAGGGGAGGCAAAGGCTGACAGCCTTGTTTTATATGAACCCTCCGAAGAGGCTGTTCTTGAATATATTGTTCCCAAATACGTAAATACGGTTATATACGGCGGTTTGGTAGAGGCCTCTGTATGTGAGCTTGGGGCAAGAATGACGGCTATGGACGCAGCGACGGATAACGCTAAAGAGATGCTCGACAGTCTTAACCTTCTTTATAACAGAGTTCGTCAGGGTGCGATAACAAACGAAATAACCGAAATCGTAAACGGCAGCAATGCTTTGAGTCAATAAAAATTTTAAGAAGGAGTGAAAACATTGGCTGAAAAGAATATCGGCAAGGTAGTTCAGATTATCGGCGCCGTACTCGACATAAAATTTCAAGCAGGATGTTTACCGGCTCTTAACAATGCTATAGAAATTGATAATAACGGTACAAAAATAGTTGCAGAGGTCGCTCAGCACTTGGGCGATGACGTTGTAAAGTGTATCGCTATGAGTTCTACAGACGGTCTTGTAAGAGGTGTAGACGCTGTTGATACGGGAAACCCCATAACGGTTCCCGTTGGCCCTGATACACTGGGCAGAATGTTTAACGTAATAGGGGAGCCTATCGACAATAAGCCTGCCCCGAAGGATACAGAAAGATGGTTAATACACAGAGAGGCTCCCGCTTTTTCAGAGCAGACAACATCTGCAGAGCTTCTCGAAACGGGAATTAAGTCAATCGACCTTTTATGCCCCTATTCAAAGGGCGGTAAGACTGGTCTTTTCGGCGGCGCCGGCGTAGGCAAAACCGTACTTATTATGGAGCTTATAAGAAATATCGCCACAGAACACGGCGGTTACTCTGTTTTCTCAGGCGTAGGGGAGCGTACAAGAGAGGGCAACGACCTTTACCACGAAATGAACGAGTCAGGAGTTATAAATAAGACAAGTCTTGTTTTCGGTCAGATGAACGAGCCGCCTGGGGCAAGAATGAGAATTGCCCTTACAGGTCTTACAATGGCAGAATATTTCCGTGATGTTGAGCATAAGGACGTACTTCTCTTCATAGACAATATTTTCCGTTTTACACAGGCAGGCTCTGAGGTTTCGGCTCTTTTAGGCCGTATGCCTTCAGCCGTAGGTTATCAGCCTACACTTGCTACGGAAATGGGTGCTTTGCAGGAGAGAATTACTTCAACAAGATCCGGTTCAATTACATCGGTTCAGGCTGTATACGTTCCTGCGGACGACTTAACCGACCCGGCTCCGGCTACAACCTTTGCTCACCTTGACGCAACAACCGTTCTTTCACGTTCTATAGCAGAGCTTGGTATTTACCCGGCTGTTGACCCTCTTGAATCTACCTCAAGAATACTTGATCCCCTTGTAATAGGCGAAGACCATTATAATACTGCCAGAGAGGTTCAGGCTATTCTTCAGAGATATAAAGAGCTTCAGGACATTATCTCTATTTTGGGTATGGACGAGCTTTCCGAAGACGATAAGCTGACCGTAAACAGAGCAAGAAAGGTTCAGAGATTTTTATCACAGCCTTTCTACGTTGCTAAGGAATTTACGGGTATGGACGGTAAATATGTTCCCATTAAGGAAACAATAAGAGGCTTTAAGGAAATTTTGGAAGGAAAGCATGACGAAATTCCCGAATCTATGTTCTTAAGTGCCGGTACCATAGATGAGGTAGTAGAGCGTTTTAAGAATAAGAAGTAGGCAGGTGATATTATGGCAAATAAACTTCATTTGCGGGTTGTTACTCCTACGAATATTTTGATTGATGACGACTGTGATATGGTTATTATGAAAACCGTTGACGGTGATA
Source organism: Clostridiales bacterium (assembly GCA_021203425.1). Classification (GTDB taxonomy): domain Bacteria; phylum Bacillota; class Clostridia; order Lachnospirales; family CAG-274; genus JAJQCI01. The sequence continues at coordinate 7,108 of JAJQBF010000174.1, forward strand.
CAGGTGTTCTTTACGGTCACCAGCCTTTGACAACAATTCTCGATTTGGGAAAGCTCAGGATAATAGACGAAGGCAAAGAGAAAGACTCAACCCTTATGGGCGGCTTTGCCAAGGTAAACTCCGAAGGCTTAACCATAATTACGGACGCTGCCGAATGGCCCGGAGATATTGATATTGAAAGGGCTAAGGAAAGTAAGCGCCGTGCGGAGGAACGTTTGAAGGCATCAGACGGAAGAGACACCTCGGAAATTGACCACAGCAGAGCCGAAGCGGCTTTGAAACGGGCAATTTTGAGAATCGATATAACCGGCACAGAATAAAAATATATAATAAAAAAAGATGTATCTTACATTGGGTACATCTTTTTTTGCGGAATAAAAATATTTTGTTAGAGAGAAGTTTTAACAGTTCAGATAACAGCTGTTAAAAGATAAGCAAAAAGAGGAAGAGTTATAATACTCAAAAATGTAGTTATTACAACGGCGCCGGCGGCAAGATTTTCGTCATAGCCGTATTGAACAGCGAAAACAGATGTCATTGCGGCGCTGGGACAGGCCTCAAGAAGTAAAACTATGTTTGGTACTGTTCCCCTTATATTCAGAAAATAAAATATAGCAAAGCAGACAACGGGAATAGCAGCCATACGAAGGGCAATTACAAACACAATCAGTTTGTTTTTCACCAAGGCGGAAGGAGTGCAGTTTGCAATTATTATGCCTATTATAATCATGGAAAGAGGGGTGTTCATACTGCCTATGTAGCTTAAAGGTTTAACTATAACCTCGGGGACGGGTATTCGGCAAAGAAATATTATAAGCCCCAATATAACGGAAATAACAGCCGGAGTTGTGCAGATGCTGCGGATTAGTTCTTTTAAGTCTGATTTTTTGCTGACCATACCATAGCCTATTGTCCATATAAGTATATTAAAGACTGTTACGTATGCGCTTGCATATATAAGCCCTTCCGAGCCGAAAAGAGCCTCTATAAGAGGAAAGCCCATATAGGCGGCATTTGAAAATATACAGGCAAACTTGGCAATAGGGGCGTTTTCGCTTTTTAATTTAAACCCAAGAGCAAAGGTTATGACTAAGCCCGTAAGAAGAAAGAGTGTACTTAAAGCAAAAGCCTGAAGAAGATTTGAAAATATTTCAGGGTTATAGCCTGTTGTGTATGAATTTATAATCATCGCCGGAACGATAAGATAAATAAGCAAATCAGAAAAGACCTTTTTGCTTTCTGTTTTTATGACTCCGGCTTTGACACAGCCGAAACCCGTAAAAATCAATATAAAAAGAATAAAAACCTGTTTAGCGGTAATAATCGATAGCTCCAAAATAATTTCCTCCGTATAAAAACGTAACAGTTCAGCCAAACAACTCGCAAAGCGTCTGCTTTAGCAGCCGGCGCCGTTTTACGGCTCATTTTTTTGCTCGTTATTTGGCGCTCCGCTCGTGTCTTATATTAAAGCTTACTTAGTGTGCGAGCACCCACGTAAGCTTTAATATAAGACACGGCTGAACTGTTACATAAAAACCGCTCTGCCGAAAGACAACAGAACGGTTTAGGTTTATTTTCTGTGTTGATTATGAGAACTTGAGTATGAATAAAGGCGGATTGTCGCTTAAGCTTGACATTGTTGCCGCAGCCTCGCTTACGGAATTTACCTTATAGAAGGTTAAAGCGCCGCTTTCGTCAACATAGCCCAAAACCCTTTTGCTTTCCGCAAATTCATAGTATATAAAATTGCTTGAATATAAGCAGTAAACCGCAGGCAGATCGTCTTCTGTTATACCTAAATCCGTAAGGGATACAATGTCTTCATAATAGCCGTAAAGGTCGGTCTTAAAATCGTTGTATTGGGATAAATCGTAGGAAGGCAGAAGAGCGAGATCGAAATCGGGATATTTTTCATTTATATACTGCTTTACGTTGTCTTTATTTACAAGAACCTTTGATCTTACAGCCCATGAACTGCCGGATTTCATAAATAAAAATTCTTTGAAATCTGTGGGGTCTTCCAAAATGTTTGCAACGGCAATACCGTACTTGCTGTCAACAGACATATATTTTATGTCGGGGGTATAGCTGTTGCCCCATTCTTTAGAAATAAGGCTGTAAATTCTTGCATAATCATTTGAGCTTTCATCGGGAGCGGTAATATCTCCATGATAACAGCTATATCTCATAATGAGAGTTCTGTAATCATCTTCGGATAATATTCCGCCGGCATACTTGTCGGATGAAATAAGATAGCCCTCTGTTGTAAGAATTGAAGTATATGGGCTTAAGCTTTCGTCCGTCATATCATAGTCTATATCAAGATTTTCAATGTTTTCTATGTAGTCAAAATCTCCTGATTTGATATAGAGTATATTTACGTCTTTCAAAACCTCGGGAACCTCGCCGCCGTAAATTGTTTCGGCCTCAATAGGCAGATTTGTTTCCGCATCATACATATAGCCGTAAACGGTTAAAAGCTTTCCGCTGTCATAGTTTTCGTCAAAGTAGTTTCTTAAGTTTGTGTTAAGAGTGTCAATATAGCCGTAAAGCTCGTCATTAAGCTCCACAGGTTCAACGGATATATCAATGATTTCCGCTGTGGTTCCTTCCGTAGGCGCCTCTGTTGCGGCTTCTGTTTCGTCATTTACAACGGAAACATCTTTGTCAACATCTTTTCTTCTTAAGGTTCTGTTTATAATAAGCACCAAAATTACACAAATAATTATGGCGCAGCAGGCGATAAGCAGCAGAACTGTATTATTTTCACCCTTGGACGGTTTATTGTTCTTCTTCATTTAAATATTCTCCTTCCTTATCGGCAATTACATTGAAAACATCATTTATTTCAGTTTTGAAGATTTCAAGAATTTCTTCAACTCTTTCTGTGATATCCTCTTGGTTTTCCCTGTCGAAACTGAGTTTAAACTCCCAAGTCGGATTATATGTGTCTCCTACTTCGGAAATTTCATTTACTTTATCGCCGAAAACCTCTGTGTCGAAGTAGTCAAAAACAGCGTTATATTCCCAGTCTTTTACATCTCTGTCTACAGAAAGACGCAGATAAAGACTGTCATTCATAGAATAAACGTTTACAATATATTCTTCGTTTTTTGAAAGGCTTAAGCTGCCGGCTTCTTTCTCAAGAAAGCCTGACTTTTTATCCTTTTCCATTATAACAATTACCGTATCCATATTAAAATCTCCTGTTGTATAGGCTT
>JAJQBF010000244.1 GCA_021203425.1 Clostridiales bacterium
GTGGATATTTTATATAATTTTAAAAAATTTCCGAAAAGAGCTTAATTGTCAAAAATTAAACCGCCCTACATACATATAGAACGGTTCCTTATTTCCTTAATGTTTATTTTTCTTTGGGGCTGAATATAAGAGCTGATATGAAGGCAAAGACAATTGCCACTGTTATTCCTCCTGAGGCGCTTTTTAAGCCGCCGGTTAAGGCTCCGGCAAAACCTCGGCTGTCGACTTCAGCCTTTACCCCTTTGGCAAGTGTGTTTCCGAAACCCGGAAGGGGAACCGACGCTCCGGCTCCGGCAAAATCTATCAGCTTGTCATACCAGCCCAGTCCGCCCAAAAGACAGCCGGCTACAACAAAAAGAACAAGTATTCTGGCAGAAGTCAGCTTTGTTTTGTCAATTAAAATCTGCCCTATAACGCAGATTATGCCGCCTACGGCAAAAGCCTTAACATAGTCCACTTTAAGCCCTCCTTTCGATTCTCAAAAGATGACAAATTCCCATAATGTTTTCCCCCTGCATAACGCTTGTGGGGTTCATAAGGGCGCCTGTCGGAACAAACAATATTTTTTTATATGCCCCTTCAAGAAACTTTTTAAATATAAACGAAAACACAGCCGCCGAACAGCCACAGCCGCTCCCTCCGGCATGGGTATCCTGTTTTTTGCCGTCATAAATCAAAATTCCGCAGTCACGGTGAATTTCGCTTATATCACAGTCTTTTTCCTTTAAAAGTTTTATTAGAAGAGCCTGTCCTACAGTTCCCAAATCTCCTGTATAAATTCTGTCATAATCGGAAGGCTTAACTCCGAAATCCTTTAAATGATTGTAGATTATATCAGCGGCTGCCGGCGCCATTGCCGCTCCCATATTATTGGCATCTGTTATTCCCAAATCAACAATTCTTCCTGAGGTTACTCCCGTTATTACAACAGGGCTTTTCTCTTTTGACAAAACAGCTGCTCCGGCTCCGGTGACTGTCCAAGTGGAAGTTTGAGGACGCTGGTTTCCCAGTTCCGTAGGAAAGCGAAACTGTTTTTCGGCGGCGCAAAAATGGCTTGAAGTCTCACAGACAATATTTTTGCCCCAGCCTCCGTCTATAAAAGCCGCCCCAAGAGCAAGGCTTTCTCCGAAGGTGGAACAGGCACCATACAGCCCGAAAAAGGGGCGGTTAAATTTTTTTACACCGTAACAGGAGGCCGCCGCCTGATTTTGTAAATCGCCTGCAAGAATATAATCTATTTCTCCCGTATTTAAGGCGGCTTTTTTTATAACTTCCTCTACTGCTTTTTCGGCAAATTTTGTTTCTGCCTTCTCCCATGTTTTTTCTCCGTAGAGATTGTCGTTTACTCTTATATCGAAATATTCTCCCAAAGGACCTTCTCCCTCCATTGTTCCCACAACGGAAGAAACAGTTTTTATATTTACGGGGTTTGAAAATTTTACGGAATATAAACCTGTTTTTTCTGCCATATATTACCTCACAAAACAATAAATTATTCCCACAAGAATTGACGTCAGTGTACCGTACAGTATTACAGGACCGGCTACAATAAATATTTTTGCCCCAAGACCTAAAATTAAGCCCTCTTTTTTAAATTCCACAGCCGGAGCGGTTACGGAATTTGAAAAGCCGGTTATGGGTACGATTGACCCGGCGCCGCAGAACTTTCCTATTTTGCTGTACCACCCAAGACCGGTAAGAAAAGATGCCTCTCCTATTAAAATTACGGAAACAAGCATATTTCTGCTTTCGGCAACAATGCCGCAGGCGGAAAACACATTTATGAGAAACTGCCCTATACAGCAGATAAGCCCTCCGCTGACAAAGGCTTTCAGACAGTTTTTTAAAATAGGGCTGTTGGGAGATGCCTCTTTTACAAGCTTATCATATTCTTTATCGGATTTTAAAATTTCTCTCTTCCCCATAGATAAATACCTCCTCCTTACATGAAATAAAACCCGGGAACGAAATAATAAAGCAGTGAGCCTGTAAGCTTTCCCAAGGCTATAGCGCAGACAAACCATCTCATTCCCTGCTGTAATCTGACTCTTCTTGCCAAAATGGGAATTATGTTTAAAACCTCGGTAAGAGACACAGCTAAGGAACCGTAAAATATGCCTATGCAAAGGCTCAAAAATATCACAACGTAAGGGTTTAAGGGCAGATAAAAATCGAAATAAGGGTCACAGCCTCCTATAATTCCTCCGGCAATTATTGCCTCTTCATATAGTTTTATATATTTCTTTGTTCCTGTTTTTTGGGCAAGTCTGGGCACAACCCCAATAATAGCTATAAAAGCAACGACCGCTCCGGCAACGAACACCCCCGAACCTAAGCCTATAAAAACAAGAACCGCCGCTTTTAAAATATCCATCAGCTTTCACCGCCCTTTTTGTTAAGGGTATCTATTATATTATCTGTTACTTCCGATTCATAAACAGACATTTCAACCTCTATTGGGGTCGGGTCGTCTGTTATTTTTTTTGCCCGAGAAATGATTGAAAAAGACAATTATGCCCAAAGCAAGACCTATTGAATAGGGCAGGTCTATAAGCATAGGATTTTCTATTTTTTCATTAAAGAATATATAATAATAGTTTTCGAAAACCGTTGAAATCTGTGCGTCGGAGTGAAAGCTCATAATAGCAGTGGCGGAGCCTGTTAAAAGAACGACAGAGACAAAAATAACCTTAACCCAGAGAATAAGACTGTTTTGCTTTTCTTCTTTGGGAGAATATTCTATTACTATGTCGGTTTCCCCTAAATTGTTTATAGTATGCCCGGGCAGAGCCGAATTTGTTTTTGCTGTAATATCCATAACGGATATAAGATAATTTTTCTTTTTATCTCCGTCTAATGTAATCAGCTTTATGTTTTCCACTCGGCTTTTAAGCCCGCCCTCTGCCAAAACCTCGGCGGCGTCTTTAATTCTCACATCACTATGCCCTGTTATATTGATTTTTTTCTGAGGCTTTATATAAATATTCATAATATCACCTGAGCCTATTATTTATAAATCCTCAAAAAATATTCCCTTACATAGCAAACTTGTTTCGAATATTTTTTAAAATTTTTTTCTCGAGCCTTGAAACCTGAACCTGTGACACCACTATTTTTTTCGAAACCTCCGTCTGGGTTTTGTCTTCATAATATCTGAGACGGATAATTTCTCTGTCTCTTTCGTCAAGCTCATCAATTGCCTGACGGAGAATTATGCTATTGTCTATTTTGTCACTTTCATCTTTTGCGGCAAGTCTGTCAAGCTTATAAAGTGTCTGTCCGTCATTTCTGTAAATTTCAGCATCAAGCGATTCAACCTCTCTTACAGCCTCAGAGGCAATAATAATTTCCTCACAGCTGACATTAAGCTCCTTCGCCATCTCTTTAAGATCCGGCTCACGACCTAATTTTTTCCTCAGGTCTTCAACGGCATATTTCTCCTTTACCGCAAGCTCCTTTAAACTTCTTGACACCTTAACTCTTCCGTCGTCTCTTAAAAATCTCTTTATCTCCCCCATAACCATAGGTACGGCATATGTGGAAAGCTTTACGTCAAAGCTTAAATCAAATTTTTTTATGCACTTTATAAAGCCGATTGCTCCAAGCTGATAGAGATCTTCCGGTTCCGCCCCTCGGCCGTTAAATTTTTTTACGATGCTCCAGATAAGCCCCGAATTGTCGCTTATAAGCTTTTCGAGAGCTTTATTGTCTCCCTTTTGGGCTTTTAAAATTAAATTGTTTGTGCTTTCCATAGGCTCACCTGTAATTTTTTGACATAATTACCTTTGTGAATTTTCCCTTTTCCGATTCTACTTTTAACTCGTCGGTAAAGGTTTCCATAACCGTAAAGCCTATGCCGGCTCTGTTTTCCGACGGCTTAGTGGAATAAAGAGGGGTTCGGGCTAATGTTATGTCTTCTATGCCTTTTCCGAAATCGGTTATTTCTATGTAAACACAGCGTTCATCGGCTGTCATCTTCATTTCTATTTCTCCCAAGCCGCCTTCGTAGCCATGGACAATACTGTTTGTAACTGCCTCAGAAACTACTGTTTTTATATCGTCTATAAAATCCAAATCGGAATTTTTGTTCATTACAAAGGCTGCCGCCGTAAGCCTTGCAAAGCTCTCGTTTTCCGGCAGAGCGGAAAATTTAATATATGCACTGTTTTCCATAATCAAAGCCCTCCTTTTTCTATGGCGAGTATGGCTTGGTCAACTGTGGGGCAAATTTTAATAATCTTAAGAAGACCCGATATTTCAAGAATTTTTCTTGTGTTCCCGTTTACATTAACAAAAGCGGTTTTTCCGCCGCTTAACATACACAGCTTATATTTGCCTAAAATATAGCCGATTCCCGGGCTGTCTATGAATGTTACACGGCTTAAATCAAAAATTATATTGCTTGGTTTTTTGCGCCTTATTTGAATATCTTCTTTGTTTCGAAATTTTTCTATGTTAAAGTGGTCAAGCTCCCCTATGGGAGAAATGATAAGTATATTTTTATAAAATTCCAGTCTTATGTTCATATATTTCCTCCTATGTAATTATTTTCCATATACAATTATAAATTATCCGTATATTTTTTCAAGCAAAAACGGCAAACAAATTTACTCATTATTTTTAAAACTACAGGTTAGAGAATCGGGGCATTTATAGTATGGTGGTATGCGGCACATTTGGAAGTTTACTTACGAAAACGGTGTTTTTGGTTTGTTAAAAAATTCTTGACAAATACAGGCAGTTATAATATAATAATCTCTGGACTGTTTTATTTAGCCTGAATAAGAGCTTTCCGGCGAAGGCGGCTGCTTTCGGGTTTTAAGGAGATATATAATATGAAGATTTATATAGACAAGCTTACGGCAGACGGCGAAAAAAAGGTTGAAATTCAGAGGGAGGTTCAAATTCCGAAGTCATATTCCGAATTTACGGCTGTTCCCGTTAGGCTCAGCGGAAAGCTTAAAGAGTCAGCACCGGAAATTTATTCTTTCGAGGGTAAAGTTTCGGCAGACTTAAGGCTCAAATGTGATTCGTGTCTTACTGAATTTTCCAAAACCATAGAGTTCTCTGTTTTTGAAATTTTCAAGAAGGGAACGGATAACGATGAAGAGCGTTATACTTATTCAAACAGGGTAATTGACTTTGAACCTTTCGTATATACTGAGCTTTTGCTTAATTTCCCCATGAAAAATCTTTGCAGAGATGACTGTAAGGGTTTGTGTATAAAATGCGGGCATAATTTAAACGAAGGCGACTGCGGCTGCGACAGGTTTATAGGAAACCCCGAATTTGAAAAATTGAAATCTTTAAATTTACAGTAACAGTTCAGCTGTGGTTTTTCGGCAGAGACTTCTGTGTAAACTAGTTTATTAAAGAAGTTTCTGTCGAAAAACCACGAGCGGAGCGCCGAATAACGAGCAAAAATTGAATTTCGAAGAAATGCCGGCTGCGTCAGCAGACGCTTTGCGAGTTATTGGCTGAACTGTAACAATTTATGAAAGATTCAGAATATGTGTAAGCGGGAGGTGTTTAAAATGTCAATTTGTCCTAAGGGCAGAACGTCAAAGTCTAAGAAGAATAAGAGAAAGGCTCAGAGCTGGAAAATTGTTACACCTACACTTGTAGTGTGCAGCGAATGCGGCGAATTAATGCAGCCTCACAGAGCGTGCAGAAAATGCGGCTCTTACAAGAAGAGAACAGTCGTAGAAGTCGAAGATTAATAAGATTATACGCCACATGATTGACAGAAACCGTACTATAAAAGCTCGATTGCTCCGTACTTAACGCACTCCCGCAATCGTCCCGGTATTCGCTGCTCCGGACTATCGTCCTACGCTGCTCATACTGGGGAGGTTGTCTGATAGGCAAACATCTGTGCAAACTTTGTTTGCCCATCTGTTTGTCTATCGACAACGCTTTTATAGTAAAAACAGGGGACATTCTCCGTCTCCTGCTTTTTTTTGAAATCAAGTTAAGGAAATGTTTCATTTCCTAAATATGCTGAAATAAAAACCGGATTCAATGTCTTTATTTTTAAAGGCTAATATTTAAAAGGGTGATTATAATGTCAAAAGTCAGAATTGCCGTTGACTGTATGGGTGGAGACAACGCCCCGACGGAAATAGTCAAGGGCTGTGTGGAGGCTCTTAAAACAGGTGATGACACACTTGTCCTTGTAGGCAAAAGCGGCATAATAAACAGTGAGCTTTCAAAATATAAATATGACAAAGAGCGTATTGAAATTGTCGATGCGCCGGAGGTTATAGAGAATGACGAAATTCCCACAAACGCAATAAGAAGAAAGAAAAATTCTTCAATGGTTTTGGGGCTTAACCTTGTCAAAGAGGGTAAAGCAAACGCTTTTATTTCCGCCGGAAATACAGGGGCGCTCCTTGCCGGAGCAACGGTTATTGTCGGAAGGATTAAGGGTGTTGAAAGACCTTGTCTTGCAACACTTATACCTACGGAAAAGGGACCGTCTCTTCTTATGGACGTAGGGGCAAATACAGACTGTAAGCCGAATTATATCGTGCAGTTTGCAAAAATGGGTTCCGTATATTTTGAAAACGTAATGGGAGTTAAAAACCCGAAAGTAGGAATTGTCAACATAGGGGTCGAAGAGGAAAAGGGAAATCTTATGACGAGGGAAGCCCACAAGCTCCTTAATGAGACGGATCTTAACTTTATAGGAAATGCCGAGGCGAGGGATCTCCTGACTCATGTGGCAGACGTTCTGGTCTGTGACGGCTTTGTAGGAAATATTATTCTTAAATTCGGCGAAGGAATGGCAACTACTCTTTTCAGAATGGTAAAAAACTCTCTTATGAGCAGTTTTATCGCTAAAATAGGGGCGGTTCTCTGCTTAAAGCCCATAAAGGCTCTTGTTAAAACAATGGACTATTCTGAAGTCGGCGGTGCTCCGTTTTTAGGGCTTACTTCTCTTGTGGTTAAAGCCCACGGCGCCTCAAACGCAAAGGCAATAGTCGGCGCAGTAAACCAGTGCCGTTCCTTTATAGAAAAAGATATTGTAAATAAAATTCAAAAAAAGTTTAAATTAGGGCTTGATAAATAGCCGGATATTTAGTATAGTAGTAATAGAATGATTTAAATTATTTAAGGAGGAAACTTAAAATGATTTTTGATAAGGTTAAAGAAATTATTGCTGAGCAGATGGGCGTTTCAGAAGACGAAATTACTCTCGAGACTTCTTTCGCCGATGATCTTGACGCTGACTCTCTTGATATTTTCCAGATTATCTCTGAGCTTGAAGACGCTTTTGAAATCGAGTTCGCTAATGAAGATGCTGAGAATATAAAGACAGTAGGCGACGCTGTTGATTATATCAACGAAGCAAAGAAATAATAGAAGACACCGAATTCAAAAACAGGGGGCGTTTTTAAGCGTTCCCTGTTTATTATCAAAATCGGAAATCTCAGAGGAAATTTTTTCCTTTTTGAGGTTCCTTAAATTTAAGCAGATATAACTATTCAGACATTTGACGTATAGTATATAACATTGTCTCAATAGTTATATTTGTTTTTTACGGGAGATGTCAAAAAATGGATAAAATATTAAATTACACATTTAAAAACCCCGAATATTTGGAAATTGCCCTGACTCACAGTTCTTATGCCCATGAAATGGGAATGCCCAATTATAAAAACAATGAACGGCAGGAATTTTTGGGTGACGCTGTTTTGGAGGTTGTTGTAAGCAACTATATTTTTAACAAATACAAATATATGCAGGAGGGTGAAATGACCAAGCTCAGAGCGGGGGCAGTTTGTGAAGAAACTCTTGCGGCGGTGGCTAAGGAAATTAACTTAGGTGCCTATTTGAAACTGGGCAGAGGAGAAGAACATACCGGAGGAAGAAACAGATCCTCTATTCTTGCAGACGCTATGGAGGCTGTTTTCGGGGCGGTATATTTAGACGGAGGGCTTGAAGAAGCCTCAAAATTTATTTTGAATATACTTACAGTTCATATTGATGCGCTTATAAATGATTTTAAAACAAGAGACTGCAAAACATATCTTCAGGAGCTTATTCAGAAAAAAAGCAAGGAGCCTTTGGTTTATACAATTATAAGCGAGACGGGGCTTGCCCACAATAAAGAATTTGTCTCAACCGTATCTCATCACGGGGTTGTTTTGGGAAAGGGCAAAGGAAAGAGTAAAAAAGAAGCCGAGCAGAATGCTGCGGCAGACGCTATAAACAAAACAGATATACACTAAAGTGATTATCGAAAACCTTCTTAACGGCTGCTTTCATAGGAATAAACTTTTCAATAAAGCAAATACTATTATAAAACCACATTATAACAGGAGGCAGCTATGGAAGTATTAAAGGTTTCAACAACATCACAGCCAAAATCTGTAGCAGGCGCTGTAGCCGCTATAGCCAGAAACGGCAATGCATCTGAAATTCAGGCAATCGGCGCAGGAGCTGTAAATCAGGCTGTAAAAAGCATTGCAATAGCAAGGGGGTATGTTGCCCCAAACGGCATTGAGCTTATCTGCATACCGGCTTTCAGCCAAATAGAAGTCGAAGGTGAGCTTAAAACATCTATTAAATTTCTTGTGGAAAGAAGATAAAAAACAATAAACAATAAACAGACAGGATATTCCTTTGCGGATTATCCTGCCTGTTCCGTTTATATTTTAAAGCAAACAATTAATTGTTTGAAAGTAATTTTTATAAGAATCCCTCGCCTACAACATGGGCTTTGATTGTGTTTGTGTTGCCGGTTTTTCCTACGGGAGTTCCGCCTACAAGCATAACAATATCGCCGTCCTTTATGTAGCCGTCTTTCTTACATCTTTCTACGGATACATTAAACAAATCGGCAAAGTTTGTTCTTACAAAGGGGATAAGACCGGGGGTTGTTCCCCAAACTATATTGAGCTGACGTGCAACAGCCGGGTTAGCTGTGTAGCCGAAAAGCTCTACAGCAGGACGGAATTTAGCCAGCTTGAAAATTGTAAAGCCCGAGTTTGAAACGGCAATTATACCCTTTGAACACAGGTCAGATGAAGATGTAACAACAGCGTGGCACATAGCGTTTGTAATATCCGTAAGCTTGGCGGAGCCTTTGCTCTTGAAACGTGATGTATAATCGATTGAGCTTTCGATACTCTCGGCAATATTAACCATTGCTTTAACAGCCTGAACGGGATATTCGCCTTTTGCCGATTCGCCTGAAAGCATAATTGCGTCTGTACCGTCATATATAGCGTTTGCAACGTCGGACGCTTCTGCTCTTGTGGGACGGGGATTGTGAACCATTGATTCAAGCATCTGTGTAGCTGTAATAACGGGAATACCCTTGTCAATACACTTGTGAATCATCTGTTTCTGAACAACGGGAACCTCTTCAAAAGGGATTTCTACACCTAAGTCACCTCTTGCTACCATAATTGCATCGGTAACGGAAAGGATTTCATTTAAGTTTTTAACGCCCTCACGGGATTCAATCTTAGAGATAATTTTTATTGTCTGTCCGCCGTTTTGTTTAAGAGCACGCTTAATAGCCAAAACGTCCTTTGCGGAACGGATAAATGAGGCGGCAATATAGTCGAAACCCTGTTCGATTCCGAATTTTATGTCGGCAAGGTCTTTTTCGGCAAGTGCAGGAAGATTAACCTTAACGTCAGGCAAGTTGATGCCCTTGTGAGAGCCTAAAAGACCGTCATTTTTAACCGTGCAGATAACGTCATTGTCTTTAATTCCCGTTACGATAAGTTCAATAAGACCGTCGTCAACAAGAACTCTTGCTCCTACTTTAAGGTCTTCGAGGAAACCCTCATATGTTACCGAAGCTCTTTCGGCATTTCCTACAATGTCATCTGTTGTGAAAATAAATGTCTGACCCTTTTTAAGCTGAATGTTTTCCTCTTCAAGGTTGCCTGTTCTGATTTCGGGACCTTTTGTATCAAGAATAAGGGGGATAGGCAAGCCCAGCTCCTCTCTTACAGCTTTTACGTTTTCGATAACCGGCAGATGTGACTCGTGTGAGCCGTGGGAGAAGTTAATACGGCAGGCATTTATACCCGTTGTCATCAATTCTCTCAGCATTTCTTTTGAGTCGCTGGCAGGGCCGATAGTTGCGATGATTTTGGTTTTTCTCATTTTTTCCGTCCTCCTTATATTGTGAAACAGTGGATAATGTGGTTTTCAAGGCATTATAATACTGTAGTATTACAGCAGGTTCATAATTATTATTTCCCTCTTGTCATCAACAATTCCTTAATAT
>JAJQBF010000208.1 GCA_021203425.1 Clostridiales bacterium
TCTATTGACAAATGGATTTTTGGGTTGTACAATTAGTACATATGACAGTTGAAAGCTGAGGGTGACACAGTTAATTTTGACGAAAACAAGAGTATATTTCTTTTACTTCTTGTTTGTTTATTTTTAACCTGATTTTACATCGGCAGGCAACTTGTAAATACAACTTACATATTTTTAATCGGAGGAGGTTACATATTTATGAAACGCAGATTAGTGAGCACATTAATCGGTATGACAATGGTGGCTGTAATGCTCGGCGGATGCGGCGGCGGAACAGACACAACAGAAGAGGCTGCCGACGATACAGCGGCAGAGGCTGAAGCAGACGAAAGCGGCGACGAGGCTGCAAGCGGTGATTTAATTACCGTGGGTTATGCTCAGGTTGGTCACGAATCAGACTGGCGTACAGCTAACACGGAAAATTATCAGAACACATTTACAGCTGAAAACGGCTATGAGCTTTCATTCGTAGACGCTGACAATGACAACGCAACTCAGATTGAGGCTGTTCGTACATTCATTCAGCAGGAGCTTGACTACATCGTTATCGCTCCTATCGAAACAGCAGGCTGGGACACTGTTCTTGAAGAAGCCGACAGCGCAGGTATCCCCGTTATTATTGCAGACAGAGAAATCGACTCTGACAACTATGATGCCTTTGTAGGAACCGACAGTGTTGCAGAAGGCGTAACAGCCGGCAACTGGTTAGGCGAATATTTAGACGGCGCAGAAGCTAACATTCTTGTTATCGAAGGTTCTGTAGGCGCTTCCGCAGCTCTCGGACGTACAGAAGGCTTTAACTCTGTAGCTGACGAACACAGCGAATGGACAATTCTTGACAGCCAGTCAGGCGACTTCACACAGAGCGGCGGTCAGGAAGTTATGGAATCCTTTATTAAGTCTTACGAAGGTCAGTTCAACGTAGTAGTTTGCCAGAACGACAACGAAGCTTACGGCGCAATGGACGCTATGGACGCAGCAGGTATTACATACGGTGTTGACGGCGATGTTATAATTATCTCCTTCGACGCTACGCATGACGGCTTACAGTATACTCTTGGCGGAAAAATCAACTGTGACGTAGAGTGTAATCCTATTCAGGCTGAGATAGTTGCTGAAGTTATCCAGGCTATGGAAGCAGGCGAAGAATATCCCGAAAGAACAATCGTTGAAGACAGCGCATTTGTAGCACCCGGTATTGAAAGTGCTTTCGCAACAGAAATGACACAGGAAATTTTAGACGGACGTGCATATTAATTGTTTAATTTATTACACTTAAGTCATTTGAAGGGGAGAGAATCCCAAAGGATTCCTTCCCCCTTTTTTAAATAATAAATCTCCATTTTTCGGCTTATTTGCCTAAATTAGGTTAAATTTAGGTCAAATCTGTGTAAAAAATATATCGCAAGGGGGTAGAACAATGGAAAAAGATGTAGTTCTTGAAATGAAAAATATATGTATGACCTTCCCCGGGGTTAAGGCTCTTGACCACGCAGGGCTTACCCTTAAAAAAGGCGAAATTCGTGCCCTTATGGGTGAAAACGGTGCAGGGAAGTCTACCCTTATAAAATGTCTTACGGGGGTAAATAATTTTGAAGCCGGAGAAATCTTCTTAGACGGTTTCGACGTACCGATTAGAAACAAAGACACTATGGACGCCCAGCAAAAGGGTATTGCTACAGTTTATCAGGAGGTAAACCTTTGCCCCAATCTTTCTGTAGCTGAAAATATTTTCATAGGCAGAGCGCCTCTGACAAAATTCGGAATTGTCAACAGACGTGCAATGAACAGAAAAGCAAAAAAACTTATAGAAGAGCTTGAGCTTGATTTAGATGTAACAAAAAAACTCGAAAATTATTCTCTTGCTATGCAGCAGATGATTGCCATTGCAAGAGCTATAGATATGGACTGCAAGGTTTTGATTTTAGATGAGCCTACCTCTTCTCTTGACGACAGAGAGGTTGAAAAACTGTTTAAGGTTATGCGAGACTTAAAAAAGAAAGGTGTTGCCATTATATTTGTAACCCACTTCCTTGAACAGGTTTATGAGGTTTGCGACGGAATTACTGTTTTAAGAAACGGTCTTCTCGTAGGGGAATATGATATTGCCGATCTTCCCAGAGTAAAGCTTGTTGCGGCTATGATGGGAAAAGACTTTGATGATCTTGCCTCTATTAAAGCCGAGGGCGAAGAACTTAAGGCAGACGCCCCTCTTGTAATCGACGCCAAAGGCTTAAGCCATGCCGGAAAAATAAAACCCTTTGACCTTGAAATAAGAGAAGGTGAAGTTGTAGGGCTTACCGGTCTTTTAGGCAGCGGCAGAAGTGAGCTTGCAAGAACGATTTACGGTGCAGACAGAAACCAAACAGGCAGTCTGAAGGTAAGAGGAAAGGAACAGCACATCAAAGAACCTATAGACGCTATGAATTTAGGTATGGGTCTTCTGCCCGATGACAGAAAAGCAGAGGGAATTATAGGTGATTTATCGGTAAGAGAAAATATTATGCTTGCCATGCAGACAAAACAGGGTGTTCTCAAGAAAATACCTATGTCAAAGCAAATTGAAATTGCGGATAAATTTATAGAAATGCTCCAAATAAAAACAGCAAGCAGAGAAACCTTAATAAAACAACTTTCCGGCGGAAATCAGCAAAAGGTTATTTTGGCCAGATGGCTTGCCACCGACCCTGATTTTCTTATTTTGGACGAGCCTACAAGAGGTATCGACATAGGAACAAAAACGGAAATTCAAAAGCTTGTTTTAAAACTGGCGTCAGAAGGAAAAAGCATTATGTTTATTTCCTCCGAAATAGACGAAATGCTCAGAACCTGCAACCGTATGGCAGTTTTGAGAGACGGCGCAAAAGTCGGGGAAATTTCCGGCGATGATATGACACAGGAAGGCGTTATGAACGCTATAGCAGGAGGTGACAGCAATGGATAAAATAAGAAAAATTACAAAAATGACCCTGTTTCTTCCTATATTTAGTATGATTCTCATAATGCTTATAAATGTGGTTTATGATATAGGAATCGGAAATGCTCCTTGGAATTTCTTTATAATAACAATTAAAAACGGTGTGCTTTACGGCAGACTTATAGACATGCTTAACAGAGGCAGCGAGGTTGCAATTCTTGCAATCGGTATGACCCTTGTTGTTTCTGCCTCAGCCGGAACGGATATTTCCGTCGGCTCCGTAATGAGCTTAACCGGCGGAATGTGCTGTATGCTCCTTGCGGGCTACGGTGTTGCAAACACAAACGAATATGCCGTTCCCTTAATAGTAGGGCTTTTGGTAGGTCTTGCAGTTGCTCTTGTCTGCGGCTTGTTTAATGGTTTTTTGGTTTCATACCTAAATATTCAGCCAATGGTAGCTACGCTTATTCTCTGGTCGGCAGGGCGGGCCATAGGTCTTCTTCTCTGCAACAGCCAGATTGTTTATGTAAGAGAAGAATCATTTAAGGTTTTAGGCTCATATGTAGGTCCCGTTCCCACTCCCATAATTGTGGCGGCTGTCTGTATAGCCATTGCGGCTGTTGTTTTAAAACAGACATCTTTGGGTCTTTACATACAAAGCGTAGGCATCAACCGCAAAGCCTCGAGAATTTCGGGAATCAACTCAAGAAGAATTATACTTATGTGTTATGCAATCTGCGGTTTCTGCGCCGGTATAGCCGGTCTTGTTGCCACATCGAGAATTTACTCGGCAGACACAAACAACATAGGCCTTAATATGGAGCTTGACGCTATTCTTGCCGTAGCTCTCGGCGGAAACAGCTTAGGCGGCGGTAAGTTTAACCTTGCCGGTTCAATAATAGGCGCCTACACAATTCAGGCTATAACAACAACCCTTTACGCTTTGGGTGTTTCCTCAGCTCAGGCGCCTGTTTTCAAGGCTATAGTGGTTATTATAATTGTTGTTATTCAGGCTGAACCCTTTAAAGCATATATTAAGAAAATCTCCGGAAGGAGGGCTAACGCATGATTAAAAAATTAAGAATTAACAATGACAATATTCTCCTTGTAATAACAATCTGTTTGTTTATGGTAATGTATTTGGGCGGCTGCTGGCTTTACGCCGACAAGGGCTTTACGAAACTCCAGACATTTCTGGATATTCTTATTAACAATGCCGGTGTTATCTGCGTTACCTGCGGTATGACCTGCGTTATGCTTACAGGAGGCATAGATATTTCGGCAGGCTCCGTAATTGCCTTAGACTGTATGATTATGGCTGTGGGAATTGAAAAGTTCGGTTTGTCAAGCCCCGTTCTTATGGTTATAATTCTCCTTGTGGGGGTAGTTATGGGCTTTGTTATGGGTTTCTGTGTCTCATATCTTGAAATTCAGCCCTTCATTGTAACTATGGCGGGTATGTTCTTCGCCAGAGGTATGACGGCTGTTCTTTCAACCCAGCAGATAAGCATAAAAGAAGACTTTTTCGTAAAGCTTTCGAATCTGAAAATAGAAATTCCCTTCGGTATAGGCTCTTATGTAAACAGCAAGGGCATTGTTCAGACACCTTATGTAAGAATTACCGTTATTGTCGCTCTTATTGCCGTTGCGGTTACATTCTTCATTTTGGGCTATACCAAATTCGGCAGGAGTATATATGCCGTAGGCGGCAACCAGCAGTCTGCAACTCTTATGGGTCTTGACGTTAAAAAGACAAAGCTTAAAACATATATGCTTTCCACAATCTTTACTTCAATCGGCGGAATCTGCTATTGTCTTAACACAATGAGCGGAACCACAACACAGGCAACAGGTCTTGAGATGAGCGCTATTTCATCGGCGGTTATCGGCGGAACCCTCCTTACCGGCGGTGTGGGAAATGTTATAGGCTCACTTTTCGGTGTACTCATAAACGGAACTATCTCATCTCTCGTTAAGTTCAACGGGAAGCTTATAAGCTCCTGGGCAAATATCGTAACGGCTATCCTTCTTTGTTTCTTCATTGTTTTACAGGCAGTGTTTGCAAAGATAAAGGAAAGCAAGAAAAAATAATTATACCTTTACACATAAGACAAGAGAGGATAATAATATGATCCCCAAATATCAAATTATTACAGACTGGATAACCGAACAAATCGCAAAAGGGGCTTTTTCCTTCGGTGCAAAGCTGCCTTCCGAAAATGAACTGGCTAAAAAGTTTAATATGAGCAGACAGACTGTCCGCCATGCCATTGATATTTTGGAGTTTAACAAGGTTGTAGTCAGAGTTAAGGGCAGCGGAACCTACCTTAACAAACAGGGTCGGGTAAAGAGAGAAAAAAGCAATAAAAACATAGCCGTTGTCAGTACGTATATCGACAACTATGTTTTCCCTCCTATTTTAGGGGGCATAGAGAGAATATTATCCGACAGGGGCTATACAATCCAAATTGCCTTTACGGAAAACAGGGCTTTTAAAGAACGGGAGGTTCTTCAGGGGCTTGCGGAAAACGAAAATATCGACGGGCTTATAATCGAGCCTGCAAAGAGCACCTTGCCCAACATAAATATCGATTTATATGATAAATTAGAGGAAAAACACATACCGGTTTTGTTGTTCAACTGCTCACAGGCGGAGCTTAAGTTCCCCTGTGTGGCTCTTGACGACAGGCTCATAGGCTATAAGTGTGTCAAATATTTAATTAATGCCGGTCACAGAAAAATCTGTGGAATATTTAAGTCCGATGACAGTCAGGGGCACTTAAGATATGAGGGCTTTATAAAGGGGCTTAAGGAAAACGGCATAGACGAAGAGGATATTATTTGGGTAGATACCGATTCTATTGAAAAAATGGAATATATAGAAGATTATATATATAACGGGCTTAAGGGCAAAACAGGGCTTGTCTGTTATAACGACCAGATTGCCTATAAAATTGCCGCTCTTTGCCAAAGAAAGGGAATAAATATTCCGGAAGATCTATCCGTTATAGGGGTAGACCATTTAGAGCAGATTGCGGAAACGGATTTAAAAATAACCTCCTTCCCCCACCCCTTGGAGGCATTAGGGGTTAAAGCCGCCGAAAATATGCTTAAAATGATAGAATCACCCGTTTTTGACGGAAATTATCTCTTTGACACAGAAGTGGAAGAGAGAGAATCCGTCAGGTTTTTAAAATAAGAAAGAAAGTGAAACTATTTATAAATATATGACAGGAGGTAATAAAGGTGACAGCTTATAAATTTTGGTTTTGTACAGGCTCACAAGATCTGTACGGTGATGAATGTTTAAGAAATGTTGCGGCAAATTCACGCAAAATTGTCGAAGAGCTCAACAGTTCCGGTGTTTTGCCCTATGAAATAGTTTGGAAACCTACCCTTATTACAAACGAAGTTATAAGAAAGACTTTCAGAGAGGCAAACGACGATGACAGCTGTGCAGGTGTTATAACATGGATGCACACTTTTTCTCCGGCTAAAAGCTGGATTTTAGGTCTTAAGGAATACAGAAAGCCCCTTCTTCATCTTCACACACAGTTTAATATCGAAATCCCCTATGACACAATAGATATGGGCTTTATGAACGAAAACCAGTCCGCCCACGGCGACAGAGAATTCGGTCATATTGTTACAAGAATGGGAATCGAGCGCAAGGTTATAATGGGTCACTGGAGTGACGAAAGAGTAAAGAAACGTATAGCAGACTGGATGCTTACGGCAGTCGGAATTACGGAAAGCAGCCATATAAGAATTGCCCGTTTTGCCGACAATATGAGAAATGTTGCCGTAACCGAAGGCGACAAAGTCGAGGCTCAGATAAAATTCGGCTGGGAGGTTGACGCATACCCCGTAAACGAAGCTTATGAATATATCAATGCTGTAAGTGAGGCAGACGTTAATGCCCTTACAGATGAATATTACGGCAAATACAGAATGATTTCCGAAGGTCGAAACCTTGATGAATTTAAGGAACACGTTAAGGTTCAGGCAAGAATTGAGCTGGGCTTTGAAAATTTCTTAAAACAGAACAATTATCATGGCATAGTTACTCACTTCGGTGACTTAGGGGCTTTAAAACAGCTGCCCGGTCTTGCTATGCAGAGGCTTATGGAAAAGGGCTACGGTTTCGGCGCCGAAGGCGACTGGAAAACTGCAGCTATGGTAAGGCTTATGAAACTGATGACAAAGGATAAAAAGAATGCAAAAGGCACTTCATTTATGGAAGACTATACCTATAATCTTGTCAAGGGCAAGGAAGGCATACTGCAGTCACATATGCTTGAAGTCTGCCCCACAATTGCCGACGGAGATATAGGAATTAAGGTCTGCCCCCTTTCAATGGGAAACAGAGAAGACCCGGCAAGACTTGTCTTTACGGCGAAAGAAGGAAAGGGCATTGCCGCATCTCTTATAGATTTAGGACACAGATTCAGACTTATTATAAACGAAGTAGATGTTAAGAAAACAGAAAAGCCTATGCCTAAACTCCCTGTTGCAACAGCATTTTGGACACCTAAGCCGAATCTTGAGGTTGGCGCCGAAAGCTGGATAATCTGCGGCGGAGCACACCACACAGCCTTTACATATGACTTAACGACAGAACAGCTTACAGACTGGGCTGAGGCAATGGGAATAGAGGCAGTTGTTATTGACGAAAACACAACAATAAGAGGGCTTAAACAGGAGCTTATGTGGAACAACGCATCATTCGGAAAATAATTTTAGGAGGGAGAAAAATGCTTGAAACATTAAAGGAAAAGGTTTATAAGGCAAATATGCTTTTGCCCAAATACGGACTTGTTACCTTTACATGGGGCAACGTAAGTGAAATTGACAGAGAATCGGGGCTTTTTGTAATAAAGCCCAGCGGTGTAGACTATGACAAAATGACTCCCGAGGATATGGTTGTTATGGATTTGGAGGGAAACAGGGTTGAAGGCAGGCTGAACCCCTCCTCCGACACCCCTACTCACTTGGAGCTTTACAAGGCTTTTAAAGACATAGGCGGTATTGTTCATACACATTCAACAATGGCTACAGCCTGGGCACAGGCAGGAAGAAGTCTCCCCTGTTTCGGAACAACCCATGCCGATTATTTTTACGGAGAAATTCCATGTGCAAGAAATTTAACCAAAGAAGAAACAGAAGATGCCTATGAAAAGAATACGGGAAAGGTTATTATAGAAACCTTTAGGGACAAAAACCCTGTTTATGTTCCCGGTGTGCTCTGTAAAAATCACGGTCCCTTTACATGGGGCAAAGACGCCGCAGAGGCTGTTCACAATGCCGTTGTTCTTGAAAGAGTAGCTGAGATGAACGCATGGACGGAGGTTATAAACCCTAAGGCAGATCAAACCCCTGACTATATGCAGAACAAACACTTTATGCGCAAGCACGGCGCAAACGCATACTACGGACAAGGCTGAGGAGGATATAAAATGGATAAAAAAAGCTTAATAGAAAGCGGAAAAACCTCTTTGGGAATTGAATTCGGTTCAACAAGAATAAAAGCCCAGCTCACCGATTTCAGCGGAAAGGTTTTGGCAGGCGGTGACTATGAGTGGGAAAACGAGCTTGTAGGCGGAATTTGGACATATGTCCTCGATGATATTCACAAAGGGCTTAAAATCTGCTATAATAATTTGGCGGCAGACGTAAAAAACACATACGGCATAAGTCTTAAGAAAATCGGCGCCATAGGCATAAGCGCTATGATGCACGGTTATATGGCTTTTGACAAAACCGACAAGCTTTTTGTGCCTTTCAGAACATGGAGAAACTCAATAACGGGAAAAGCCGCCGATAAGCTGACTGAGGTTTTCGGCTTTAATATCCCCCAAAGATGGAGCATTGCCCACCTTTATCAGGCAATTTTAGGTAACGAAGAACACGTAGGCGACGTTGCCTTTATAACAACCCTTGCCGGCTATATTCACTTCAGACTCACCGGAGAAAAGGTTATAGGTATCGGCGATGCATCGGGAATGTTCCCCATTGACTCAGAAATAAATGACTATGACAAGACTATGCTTGATAAATTCAGCGGTCTTATTGCCGATAAGGGCTTTTCATGGAACATAAAAGATATTCTTCCCAAAGTTCTCTTGGCAGGAGAACCGGCAGGAAGACTTACGTCAGAAGGCGCCGCCTTTTTAGACGAAAGCGGCGAGCTTGAGGCGGGAATTCCCCTTTGCCCTCCCGAGGGAGACGCCGGAACAGGTATGACGGCTACAAACAGTATTGCGGAAAGAACGGGAAACGTTTCCGCCGGAACAAGCGTATTCTCAATGGTTGTTTTGGAAAAACCTCTTAAAAAGGTTCACAGAGAAATAGATATGGTTACAACCCCTACAGGCAAGCCTGTTGCTATGGTTCACGTTAATAACTGTACCTCTGACATAAACGCCTGGGCAAGTCTTTTCGAAGAATTCGGAAAGCTTACGGGGCTTAATATCTCAAAGAGTCAGTTATACGAAACACTTTTCAATGCCGCACTTTTGGGAAAGAAAGACGGCGGCGGTCTTTTATCCTACGGCTACCTGTCAGGCGAAAATATTACAGGCTGCGACGAAGGCAGACCTATGTTTATAAGAAAGCCGGGCGCTGATTTTACACTGGCAAACTTTATGAGAACCCACCTCTATTCGGCTGTTGCCGCCCTTAAAATAGGTATGGATATACTCACCAAAGATGAAGGTGTAAAAATAGACACTCTTTTAGGTCACGGCGGTTTTTTCAAAACCGAAAAAGTCGGTCAGAGTATTATGGCGGCGGCTATGGAAACCCCCGTTGCCTGTATGGAAACAGCCGGAGAAGGCGGTCCCTGGGGTATGGCTCTTTTAGGGGCATATGCCGTAAATAAAGACGAGGGCGAAACTCTTGAACACTATTTAACCGAAAAGGTTTTCTCTGAAAGCAATGTTTCCGTTATGGAGCCGGAGCAAGACGATATAGACGGCTTTAACGCTTACGTTGAAAGCTATAAAAAGGCTGTCGAAACCGAAAAAACAGCAGTAAAGACATTTTCATAAAAAATTTTCCACATAACCGCCGTTTTTTATAAGTTATACATAAAATTATTTGTTTATGCATAATTTATAAAAAACGGCGGTAAATTTATGGAAAAAACAATTAAAAATTTTTTAAAAACGGCACTTCTGCCCATAGGCTCAACCCTTTATATTTACGGCGGCGGCTGAAATGAGGAAGACAGCGG
>JAJQBF010000154.1 GCA_021203425.1 Clostridiales bacterium
ATTAAAAATAAATTAAAACAGAAAAAAGGATATGTCCGCCGAATGACATATCCTTCAGTTTGTGTGTGTTTATGTTAGAAAGGGAGAAAAAATTATGAAACGTAAACTTTTTGTTTACAGCTATAAATATACACCAATAATGTTAAAATGCAATTATTAAAATATTAAAGTTTGTGAAAGTTCTCCCTCGGTTAATATACTTTTTAACCCCTGACAAGCCTTTCCTGAAGTGCTTCCTGAAGAACAGCAGAAAAATTAATACCCATTTCCACAGCCCGACTGTTAAGCCATGCAGGAATTGTAAGTGTTTTCTTTACAGCCTTTTACAAATATAACAGTTAAGCCAAACAACTCGCAAAGCGTCTGCTTTAGCAGCCGACGCCGTTTCACGGCTCATTTTTTGCTCGTTATTTGGCGCTCCGCTCGTGCCTTATATTAAAGCTTACTTAGTGTGCAAGCACCCACGTAAGCTTTAATAATAAGACACGGCTGAACTGTTACTGGCAAACTCGGTCATATCAATGCATATAAAATTTATAAAGGCTCCTTCTTCATCAAGAGTAATTTTTCCTATGTCAGATGCTTTCGGCACTTCTTCTCCGTCTTTAATTGTTGTATAGATATATAAGCCGCAGGCATCTTCAGCCATATAAATAGCATCTGCAAGACTTTCGCCCTGTGTCGCCAAATCATTTAAATCGGGAATAATTACAGAATATCCCCCGGTATCTTCCGGATAAAAAACAGCAGGATAAACCAATTTCATAAAACACACCATCTCCTATTTTATATATCAGACAAAAATAAATGTGCTGTTATTTATCAGGAATTTGTAGACTTAACCTTTATCCAAAGGGAAGAAAGCTTTTCTCTCAAGGTCTGGTTATCGTGGAAAACCTCGTCATATTCATAGCCGGAACGTGGAACATAAGCCTCGTTTCCTCCGAATTCTCCGTCTTCGGCGGAAAGGTCGGTTTTTACTTCGTCATTTGATGACGTATAGCCAACGGTATATGAATTATCGTAAGATGCATCATATGTGAGAACATTGTTTATAAACTCGTGAGCCAAAAGGGGATTTTCGCTGTTTGCCGGTATAACCATAGCGTCACACCATAAATTAGTACCCTCGTTAGGTGTAAAATAGCCCATATCTTCGTTTTCGGAAAGAATATATGCCGCATCTCCGCTGTAAACAACGGCTAAATCCTTTACTCCTCCGGCCATAGCATCAATTACCTCGTCTGTTACATAAGCCGGTTCCATTGTGTTGTTTAAGTCCAAAAGCCAGTCATAAGCCTCTTGAATTTCGGTTTCGTCTTCTGTGTTCATAGAATAGCCCAAAGCCTTAAGAGCGACCATAAAGGAATCTCTTTCGGAGTCGTAAATATAAACACTGCCCTTGTAGTCTGTGTTTTTAAGTATGTTCCAGCCCTGTTCTTCCAAAAGCTCTAAAGGCACATTGTTTTTGTTGTAAACAATGCCTACTGTTCCGTAAAAATAGGGCACCGAATAGGTTTGGTCGGGGTCGAAGTCAAGCCCTATAACATCGTTTGTCAAATTTTCAAGGTTGGGTATAAGGCTCTTGTCAAGCTCCTGAAGCATACCCTCTCCCTTAAGTCTTTCAATCATATAGTCAGAGGGCACAAGTACATCATATTTATCCCCTGCCTGAAGTTTGGTATACATCATTTCATTTGAATCAAACATTTCATATATAACGGTAACTCCGTATTCGTCTTCGAAATTTGAAATAACGTCTTCTCCGATATACTCTCCCCAGTTAAAAACCTTAAGAGTGTCAGAGCCATATTTTTCAACAGCCTCTTCTGAGCCTGTGTCGGAACCGCCGCTGCAGCCCACAGCGGAAAGAGTAAATGTCGCACAAAGCATTAATGCAAAAAATTTTTTCATTTGTTTTTTCTCCTTTTCTCGTTTATTAAGGGCACTATGTTTGCAATAATAAGCCCCAGTGTAATAATAACAATAATTACCGTAGAAAGAGCGTTAATCGAAGGATTTATACGCTTGCTCATTGTGTAAACCATAATGGAAATATTGTTTACACCGTTGCCTGTTACAAAATATGATATAACAAAATCGTCAAATGACATTGTAAAAGCTATCAGCGCCCCTGACATTATCCCCGGCATAATCTGAGGAACAATTACCGTTGTTATTGCCTGAAAGGGTGTACAGCCCAAATCCATTGCGGCGTCTGCCAAATTGGGGTCGAGGGTTCTTATTTTGGGCATTATGCTCAGTATAACATAGGGAATACAAAACATAATGTGGGCAAGAAGAAGAGTTATAAGCCCTTTCTTAACCGCCAAAGCACTGAAAAACATTAAAAGCCCTATTGCCGTTACAATATCCGGGTTTAATATAGGCAGGTCGTTTATCTGCTGTACGGCGGTTCTTAAAATTTTTCGGCTGCCCGATAAACCGATTGCCGTTATTGTTCCCACAACCGTAGAAACAGCCGTAGCTATAACCGCCACCAAAACAGTGTAAAATATGGCATTTATCATTGAATTGTCATTCAGCATTTTTTCATACCAGCGAAGGGAAAAGCCGCTGAAAACGCTCAGTGACTTTGTGCTGTTAAATGAAAACACAACCGTATATATAATGGGGAAATAGAAGAACAGAAGAAGAAGAAAAATATATATCTTGCCGCTTATTTTTGTTTTTTTCTTTTCACACATTTTTATACACCTCCCTTTTCCGCCGCCGGGTCTTTATCTGCCTTTTTGGTAAGCCACATAAGGAAAATCATAACCACAGCCATAATAAGAGAAATGGCGGAACCGAAGTTCCAGTTTCCGGCTGTCAAAAACTGATTTTCAATTACATTTCCGATTAAAACATACTGACCGCCGCCTAAAAGCTTAGGTATAAAGAAACTTGAAACAGCCGGCAGAAAAACAAGAGTTATTCCGCTTATAACCCCGGGAAGAGACAGGGGAAGTGTTATCCTTAAAAAGCACTGAACCTTGTTTGCCCCCAAGTCTTCCGCCACCTCAAGATAGCTTTTATCCATCTTTGTAAGGGAAGTGTAAATTTGGAGAATCATAAAGGGTATAAAATTATAAACCATACCGAAAATAACGGCAAAGTCAGTGTGTATAAGCTTAAGCGCCGGAAACCCCAAAGCCTTAAGTATTGTATTTACAAGACCGTTGTCCTGTAAAATTCCCAGCCATGCATATGTTCTTACAAGCATATTTATCCATGTGGGAATTGTAATAAGCAAAACCATAGTAAACTTGTTCTTTTCCCCTGCTATGTTTGCAATAATATAAGCCGCCGGATATCCCAAAGCTATACAGATAACCGTAGTAATTAAAGCCACAATAAGAGACCGTTCCAAAACCTTTAAAAATATGGCATCTGCAAAAAACTCTTTGAAATTGTCAAGGGTAAATTTAAATGTCATAACATCGTTTCCCTTAACGGTAAAGGCATAAACCGCAATCATAATCATAGGTATGACAATTATAATAAAAGCCCAAATAAGATAGGGGTAAACCAAAAACTTAAAATTTTTCACGGTTATCCCTCCTTATGCATAATGTGTAAATCATCGGGGCCGAAACTTATGCCTACATGGTCTCCCGGCTTAAACTCCTTTGTTGTTGTTACAAGAACGTCATAGCCTCTGGTTCTGAAAACCACGTCATAAATACCCGGGGTTATGTTTTCGGGGTCAAAGCCGTAAATAACGTCTGTTATTTCAACGGTTCTGTTACCTTCCAAAATCCAAGCCGAGGCATTTGCCCATGTTTTAAGATCCGTTTCAAGGGCAACGCTTTCCTTTATTTCGTCTATAGTTTTATAAAAGTTTACGGCATAAATTTCCTCGCCGTATTTTTCGCTTACAACCTTGTTTACCTCGTCAACAACCATATTTACGGTTATATTTGTTCCGCTTTGTGTAAAAAACATAACGGGATAAACGCCGTTTTCCGCCTTTATTTCATAATCGACTTTATTTATCGAAATCCATTCGTCTGTGTCGGGGTTCCAAGCCTGAGCGCCGGCTCTGGCAATTATATCCGCCTTTGTAAGCTTGGGAACGTCTTCAATGTCAAGATAAAAGTCATTTGCGCTCATTTTTTCGTTAGCCTTTGCGTTAAAAACAGGCTTTTCGTCGGCAACATTCATCTTAACTCTTATTTCCGTTCCCTTTCTTATTTCTACAATTGTTTCGTAGAAAATCCCCTTAAAAACAGCCGATTTGACAACACCGGCAAAACAGCCCTCGCCGCTGTCTGTAATATCGATATCCTCGGGGCGGATAACAACATCTATTTTTTCGTCCGGAGCAAAGCCGCTGTCTACACAGTCGAAAATTCTGTCGCCGAAGGAAACACGTCTGTCCTCCGGCATAGTTCCCTCGATTATATTGCTTTCGCCTATAAAACCGGCAACAAACCTGTTTTTAGGTTCGTTGTATACCTCTTCGGGCGTACCTATTTGTTGAACTTCGCCTTCATTCATAACAACTATCTTGTCAGACATAGTTAAGGCTTCTTCCTGGTCATGGGTTACAAAAATGAAGGTAATACCTACCTCCTGCTGAATTTTCTTAAGCTCCTTCTGCATCTCTTTTCGGAGCTTAAAATCAATAGCGCCCAGCGGTTCGTCAAGCAAAAGCACCTTAGGCTCGTTTACAAGCGCTCTGGCTATGGTTACTCTCTGCTGCTGCCCTCCCGACATTTCATTTATGCTGCGCTTGGCATAGTCTTCAAGCCCCACAAGCTTTAACATTCGCATTACGTTTTTTTCAATAATGTCTTTAGGCTCTTTTTTTATTTTAAGCCCGAAAGCAACATTATCATATACGTTCATATGGGGAAAAAGAGCATATTTCTGAAAAACAGTGTTAATTTCTCTTTTATAGGGCGGAAGACTGCTTATTTCTTTTTCGTCAAAATAAACCTCTCCCTTTGTTTGGGATAAAAACCCGCCCAAAATTCTTAAAATAGTGGTCTTGCCGCAGCCACTTGGCCCTAAAAGGGTTACAAACTCGTTTTCGTAAATATCGAGATTAATTCCCTTAAGCACAATCTGACCGTCAAAGTCTTTGGTTACATTCTTCAAACAGATTAATTTACGCATTTTAACCTCCTTATTTGCATAAAAGCCCGATTCAAAAATTCTGCCGGTAAAAAAGTAACAGTTCAGCTAAAACTCCTTTAGAAAGTGTGCTTTCACAAGAATTTTAAGCAGACATATCACGGCTGAACTGTTACGTAAAAAAAGCAGTTAATTTATTATACTATTTTTCCCCGAAAAATCAATAGTTTATTTGTATTTTCTCATAAATTTGCGTTTATTTGCCATCAGCATATCTGCCTAAAAATAAAACCTCCCCGTTTGACCCGTCCTTTATAAAATATGTAAAGGGTCTGTCTGCCGTAAATTCATATATTTTTTCTTCTTCACCCGGCGCCGAACCGAGAGACATCATAACAGATGTTACGGCGGCGGCCTCGGTTCCTTCTTCGTCTACGGATATATATGTTTTGTGAAGAATTTCCGATATATACACGCTTGAAACTTTATTAACGGTATCATTAAACATGGGCTTGAAATGATATGCATCGGCGCTGCCGTCAAAAGCCTTTTCAACCCCCAGCGACTTAAACAAATCTAGACCGCTTAAAGAGGTTTCGGTTTTAAACTTGGGCATTTTAACTCTAACCTTTTCATACACCGTTTTGTCGGCATACTCTAAAACATTTATGCCTTCATCTTCCGTAAGGGCAACATACATACTTATGCTGCTACCTGCGTAAGGAAGAGAAATTATTTGTATATTTTCGTCTTCATAATATTTGAACTTGCCTGTCTGACGCATAAAATCAACTTCCGACTCGCTGCCGCTGCTGTTTGTAAACATTCCTTTTTCTGTTGCGCTTTCTTCAAACTCATTTGACCATGCACCTTTAAAATATACGGCATTCACAAGAGCCGAAAGAAAATCGGAATTGTTTATAATACGTTCTATTTTCCCATTGGTTTTTTCACTGCACCAGCTGTTTATTTTTTCAGCCGCATTTTCATTTGTAACAGACGCAGCCTCTCCGTTATAGCTGTCTTGTACAACCTTTTTAAAATCTTCGCTGAAGTCTCCGCCTTCGATTTTATCGCTGTTAAGCCAAATTGAGTTTGCAATTGAAAGGCTTGTTTTTTCCGAAACATCGCCTGCAAAAAGTTCAAGTTTCGGCGCATCTTCATCGGTTTCGTATGTTTTCTCCTCTTCCTCCGCTACATTTTCAATATATGTCTTAACCTCTGAATTAAAGCTTTCAAGGTCGGAAATATCCAAAGCATTTATAATTTCTTTTCGGGTTTCATCGTCTGCCCCGTTTGCCGCCATAGCCATAGCATATTTAAGGCTTAACGGGCTGATAACATAATTTTCATCATTATCCATAAGATAATAAAGCTTTGAGGCAAAATCCGTTCCCTCGTCCGTCTTCGCTTTATCACCGCTGTCTTCCGCCGAACTGCTTATGTACACTGCTCCTTCCTCCTCGCTCCATTCAACACTGAACCCCAAATCTTCGGAAACCGCTCTCAGGGGCAAATAAATACTGCTGTCTACAGTAACAGTGTTTTCACTGTCATACTGTGAAAAAGACAGTGTTTTACCTGAATATTCAATATTTGCTGTTTTCGTTTCGCTGTCATAGCCTACCTGACAGCCCATAGCCTCAAAAACCCCTCTTAAAGGAACATAAGCCGAATTGTTTTCGTCAATATATGCCTTTGTGTCAACCTTGTTTCCTCCGGCATAAATTTCCGCATCAAATTCTTTCATTTCCCCTCCGCAGGCTGTTGAAACTATAAAAACCGAAAATAAAATTGCCGAAATAACCAATATTTTTTTCATTACCCTGCCTCCTTTGCAAATAAAAAATCTCCGTCTTTATTATAACATAAATAAAGGCAGAGATACAATGTGCATTTTTATTTTCGGGAATTTTTTTAAAAAGTATCTTTTTAAAAAATTACAGTCACCGTTTTTGTTTCGGCATCATAGCCTATATTGTCGTCTTCAATTCCCAGTGCGCTGCAAATATCCCTTACGGGGAGATACATACAGGAATTATAGTTAATCGCCGGAGTTGATACCTCCTGCTGTTTTCCGTTTACATACATATAATCGCCGTTCTGTTCAATTGAAACTCTGTTTCCGTCTTTGATTATAACAACCGTCTTTGTTTCGGCATCATAAATTATATCTTCATCGGCAACTCCCAAAGCCTTTGAAAGAGCTCTTAAGGGAAGAAGTGTACTTCCTTCGGAAACTATACAGGGAGATGAAGTTTCAACTGTTTCGCCGTTAATAACATAGCTTTCTGCTCCTACGGTAAATGTAAGAACATTTTCGCCCTCGGGAAGAAGACTGTTTTCTTCAGTAATTTCTTCACCGGCTGTCTCTTCCGATTCTTCAACTGTTTCTTCCGCTGTTGTTTCTTCGGCGGCAGAACTTGTCTCGGGGGCTGTTAAATCACTCTTCCTGTCGATATATTCACCGCAGGAATAAGTTGTTCTGTCTTCAATTTTTCTTGTTTTGCTTGTTCCCTCGTTTGTTTTAAATGTAATTGTTCTCGTAGAATAAACCGTAATATTGGGGGAAGTCGTCAGCTTTTCGGCTGTTCTGTTAAGAGTAAGATTCTTTATTGTAATTATACCCGTACCGGTTTCCGACTCTTCCTTTACTTTTACATTTAAAACAGTTGAAGATTCAAGCTCACAGTAAACATTATCTTCATATTTTCCCGTTCCCTCAATATCCGGAATGGAAACAATTGCAAAATTGGGGTCGCTTATACTTATTCTGAAAGATGTTTCGCCGGAAACAGCCGGATAATTTGAACTGTCGGAAATTTTAATATCTGAAAGAACGGATATGCCCGTTTTGTAAATTTCGGCATTTTCATCATAATTTACCGAAAAGCTGCCTGCTGTGTTGCTGGCAAAAAGAAATTCGGCATCGTCCATATAAGTCGGTGTTTCCGTTACATATAAATATGTGTATCCGTCGCAAAAATTCTTTGCATAAAGAGGAATTGAAAATTCCGTAGTGTTTCCGCTTTTGTTTGCCTTGAAAAATTCTTTTGAAAATTTCAGCTGAATGTCCGATGTGCCTGAACGGCTTACAGTAACATTAGAGTCATATTTAGACATTTTCGAAGTGTCCCAGTCTGCTCCGTCAAGAACAAGGTGAAAAGCCATTGAGGTCAAAGAATCTCCCGTAACCTTAACATTAAGAGTGGGATAACTGTCCCCTGTTACTCCGTTTGTCATTTCATAATAAGCGTCTTCAAGGCTTAAAGCCACGTCTGATCTTCCCGCAAAAACAACATTTGAGGGAATAAACACCGCAAGCATTAAAACAAGTGACAAAATTAATTTTTTCATGAAATACCTCCTGTTCATTTTCCTTTTTATTTCATTATACCACAAATAATCAACGAATTTATTAAAATTTCTTAAATATGCTTATTGACTATCTTATATTCGTTGTCATAGCGGAAATAAGGGCACGAGCTGAACTTACCCGTAATATAGTGATAATATTCGTCTTCGTCAAGGTTCATTATACATTCGTATACTTCCCCTTCTTCATCATAGTCATAATAAAGACAGCTTTCACACATTTTAGACATTTACTCACCGCTCCCTACTGTTTTAACAATATTTACAATCGTCATCATTGCCTTTTCCATTGACTCCAAAACAACAAGCTCATAAGGTCCGTGATAATTATGACCACCGGTAAATATATTCGGGCAGGGTAAGCCTTCAAATGAAAGACGGCTGCCGTCGGTTCCGCCCCTTGTGGGCAAAATTTCGGGCTTTACCCCTGCCTGTTCCATAGCTTTAAGGGCAATATCCTTTACTTTGGGATATTTATCTATTACCTCTTTCATATTATAATAGCTGTCTCCCATATCGAGACAGACAGTGTTTTTACCGTATTTTTCATTAAGTCTGTCTGTTATTTTCTTAAACAGGTTCTTCCTTTTTTCGAAATTATCCCTGTCAAAATCTCTTATTATAAACTCAAGCTCCGTTTCCGAAACATTCCCCTTCATTTCACAAAGATGATAAAAACCCTTTCTGTTTTCCGTATGGGCAGGTGTTTCTTCGGGAGGAAGAAGAGAGATAAATTCATTTCCTATCAAAAGGGCATTTTTCATTATATCCTTAGCCGTTCCGGGGTGTACGTTTTTGCCCCTTATTTTAAGCTTTGCATAAGCAGCATCAAAGTTTTCAAATGAAAATTCTCCCAAAACACCTCCGTCTATTGTATAGGCAAAATCACAGCCGAAAGCCTTAACATCAAAAAAATCAACACCTCTGCCGATTTCTTCGTCTGGGGTAAAGCCTATTCTTACCCGTCCGTGTTTTATTTCCGGGTGTTCTGTCAGATATTTAACGGCGCATATTATCTCAGCCGCCCCTGCCTTGTCGTCTGCCCCCAAAAGGGTTGTTCCGTCGGCGGTTATGACGGTTTGCCCTGTATAATTTTTCATAAAGGGAAACTCCGAAGGGCTTATAACAATGTCATTTTTCAAAACAATATCCGACCCGTCATAATTTTCCCAAACAACAGGTTTTATCATATTTCCGCTGTAATCGGGGCTTGTGTCTGTATGAGCCAAAAACCCCACTGTCTTACAGGGCTTGTCAATATTAGACGGAAGTGTCGCCGTAAGGTATGAATATTTATCTATTTTAATGTCTTCAAGCTCCAGTTCCGAAAGCTTGGCGGCTAAATATTCCGCAAAATCAGTTAAATTTTCTGACGAAGGAAAGCTCTCCGCCTTCGGGTTTGAAGATGTGTCAAATCTTATTAAATCAAAGAATGTCTTTTTTAAATCCTCTTTCATATTTATAATCAGCCTCCTCAACAAATTATACAGCTATTATAACATTACAATTCAGCCGAATTGCTCGTGTTTTGTGTTATATTATAACACATACCGATATGAATTCACAATATTTTTTTATAAAAGTTTGCGTCAAAGCTCTGCTTAATATTTTTTAACC
>JAJQBF010000111.1 GCA_021203425.1 Clostridiales bacterium
TTGTTTGCTCTGCTGTCCGGAGTTCGTTTATGCTTAGCGGTTTCAAACTTTGGTATAAACAAATATATAATGATATTTATCAGACAGACGGTTAAGTATCTGCTCGGTTTTTTGGGAGTGCTGCTTTTATATATATTTTCCGGCTTTGCAGAGAAAAATATAAAAAAGCTTTCAGATATATTTAAATGTGTCGGAGATTATTCCTATGATATATATTTGATGCATAATCCTTATATACTGGCTTTAAGCTGTGTTGTTTTAAACAGCTTTTTGGGAATTAATGCAGTAATAACAGGTATTGTTTCCACCCTGCTGGGTATAGCAGTGCCTATGGGAGCAAGTAAGTTAATAATAAGAAAATTTAAGCATTTATCGGCAATAATGCTTGGAAGATAAAGGTGAGGTAAAATGGGATTTGTAGAAATCGAAAACGCAGGAAAGAAAATGTTTGAGCAGTCTCCTGTAATTAAAAGATCGGCAAAAAGAGTATATCAGCTAGCAAGCTATACAGTTTCTAACGAAAAATTTAAATCAGAGGGTGATGTGGTCAGGGTATCGCCCAACGATGGATATGAATATTTCTATGGCTATTATGATAAATTTCCATGGGACATTTCAGACAGATATATGATTGCGCTTAAGGTAAAACAGACCTATAAATCTGTGGCGCCTAAAGAACCGGGAACAGTTGTCGTTATAGACGTAAACAACAAAAAGGTTTATAAAATCGGAACAACCAACTCTTGGAATGTACAACAGGGCTGTATGGCTCAATGGCTCGGTCCTGATTTTAAAAGCAGAATTATATATAATGATTTCAGAGACGGAAAATATTGTTCCGTTATTTACAGTCTTAAGAACAAAAAAGAAGAAAAGGTTTTGCCTATACCTGTTTATGATGTTGCCCGTGACGGCAGCTTTGCTCTCAGCTTAGACTTTTCAAGACTTCACAGAATGCGCCCGGGATACGGATATTCAAACCTTCCCGACAGCACAAAGGGAGAATTATGCCCCGACAAAACCTGTATTTGGAAAATGGATATTGAAACGGGAGAGGTAACTGAACTTTTTAAATATACCGATATGGCGGCTTTTGAGTCTGACGAAACCATGAAAGGAGCAGAGCATAAAGTAAACCACCTTATGATAAGCCCCGACGGAAAGAGATTTATGATTCTTCACCGCTGGTTTTTAAAAGGACGCAAACATACCCGTTTGGTTACTGTAAATGTGGATAAGATGGAGATGTATAACTTAAGCGACGACGTTTTTGTGTCCCACTGTTATTGGAAAAATAATGAGGAAATTTTGTCTTTCCTGAGAAAAAAGGAAACAGGAAACCACTATTACCTTATGAAGGATAAAACCCGGGAATATAAAATGTATTGGCCAAAGCTTAACACAGACGGTCACTGCAGCTATTCTCCCGACGGAAGATATATCATTACAGATACTTATCCAAACAGAAAACGTATTGCCTCTGTTTATTTGTGTACCGAAAGAGGCAGTGAGTCCGGGCTTATTGAAAGAGTTGCAAGAGTACACGCACCTTTCCGCTATGACAATGACTGTCGGTGTGATTTACACCCCAGGTGGAACCGTACCGGAAATGCAGTTTGTATTGACAGTGTTCATGAGGGAAAAAGAGGACTTTATGTAATTTCTTTGGAGGACAAGATTAAATGAAAGAACCGCTTATAACTATAGTTGTACCTGTGTATAAGGTTCCCTATGATATGCTGCATAAATGTCTTGACAGTATAGCCGGTCAAACCTCAAAAAACTTTGAGGCACTGCTGATTGACGACGGTTCACCTGATGACTGTGGGCGTATATGTGATGAATATGCCGAAAAATTCCCTTTTTTTCGAGTAATTCATAAACAAAACGGAGGACTTTCCGTTGTAAGAAACACAGGCATTAAGAATGCCGAGGGCAAATGGATTTGTTTTGTGGACGGAGATGACTGGATAGAGCCGGAAACAATTGAATTTGCAGAAAAATATACTGCCGAATGTAAAGACGGCGATGTCCTTATTTGGGAAGAGTTTTATGATGTGGGCAGTGTTATAAAAGAAAATTTATTTGTTGAAAAATGCGATGACGGCAAAATTCATAAATTTGACAGAACAAATATGGAAAAACTTATAGATATGTTTTTTCCGGTTGTTTTCAAGAGTTTTCCTAAAAACTATGTCGATGTTGGAACCTGTAACGCAAGACTTTACCGACGGGAGTTTTTAAACAAATATAATTTGCGGAATGTTCCCGGTTTAAAGCGTATGCAGGACAATGAATTTAATCTGAGAGTGTTGGAAAAAGCGTCGGTTGTTTATTATTGCTGTAAGAGATTAT
Organism: Clostridiales bacterium; assembly: GCA_021203425.1. Taxonomy (GTDB): domain Bacteria; phylum Bacillota; class Clostridia; order Lachnospirales; family CAG-274; genus JAJQCI01. The sequence goes on from JAJQBF010000111.1 coordinate 2,356, forward strand.
ATCACTACAGTTTTAATGAAGAGGCGGCAACGCAGAAATATGCTCCTCAAAATGCAGCAATAATGAATTTTCTGTATGAATGTATAAAAAAGTATGTTGAAGAATTTCATAATGATAATGAATATCATCAAAGGCTATACAGTCGGTTTATAAGGATTTTCGGAGAAATATTTAAGCTGAATTATGCGAATCCCAATAATCCCAATAAATTAAGAAAAAGACTTATTGAAGCAAAGCGTGAATTTTCTTCCGGCAATTTCAGAGAGGTTATTGATAATTTTGAACCTAAGCCCCATTCCCGAAAAACAAAAATGATACACCGGCTGTTAAAAGGTAATCATTATTTGATTTTGATAGGATATTATTCACTTAGTATAAGAACCAGAAAATTGAGACTTAAGCTCAGAAAATAATAATATAGGAGAGTAAAAAATGCCAAAGTTAAGCGTGGTTGTACCAATCTACAATGTAGAAAATTATATAAGAGATTGTGTTGAAAGTTTGCAGAATCAGACATTAAAGGATATTGAAATAATACTTGTTGATGACGGCAGCCCGGATAACTGCGGCCGTATAATTGACGAGTATGCTGCCGGTGATGATAGAATAAAAGTTATTCATAAACCAAACGGCGGTGTAAGCGCAGCACGAAATGACGGACTTAAAGCCGTTTCAGGTGAATATGTACTGTTTTGCGACTCCGACGATATGATGGAGCCTGATGCTTTTGAAAAGCTTTACAAAGCAGGCTCTGAAAATGACGCAGATGTTGTTGTTGGCGATGTATACCGAATTATTAACGGTGAAAAGAAATATACCCGTTTTTTTGCAAAGCCTTTCTGCACAGACGACAGAAAAATTCTCGATGAACTTGTAAAGGTTGATTTCATCAGAAAATATTGTCATGATGCTCCTGCCGAGGGACCTGCCTTTGGCTACGGAGGACCATGGAATAAGGCAGTAAAGAGATCATTTCTTGAAAAAGCCGGTATTTGTTTTGACACAAGCTTAAAGGGAATATTTGACGATATTCTTTATACGGCTTATCTTTATGCTGAGGCAAAGAAGGTTGTATATATAACAGAGCCTGTTTATGACTACCGTATTTTGGAAGGCTCGGTAACTCACAGCTATAAAGCCGAAATGGTTGAAATTAACAAAGCTATTTTTGCCGCATGGAATAAATTTTTAAACAAATACGGTAAAGACGGTCGTTTCGACCGGGCATATGACGCTTTGGTAATTAGAAGGCTCAAGGGAATGTTGGGGACATATTTCTTTAACGAAAAGAACCCAATGAGCCTGAAACAGCAAAAACAGCAGCTTAAAGCACTTTTCAAAACAGAGCCTTACAAGAGCGCTGTTAAAAAAGTCGACCCGCATAAGCTGATTAACCAGTATGATTTGGCAGTATGGACGATGGCTAAAGCCGGTTCGGCTAACGGACTTCATCTTGTATATAAAACATTTGTCTTTTTGAAAAAGTAATATATTAAAGTGAATTGCTGAAGGAGAATATAATGCCTAAGATAAGTATAATAGTCCCTGTATATAAGGTTGAAGAATATTTACCAAGGTGTGTTAAAAGTTTAACAAACCAAACCTTACAGAATATAGAAATAATTTTAGTAGATGACGGCAGCCCTGATAACTGTCCCAAATTATGTGACAAATATGCCGAAGAGGATTCGCGTATACACGTTATACACAAAAAAAACGGCGGCGTAAGCGCAGCGCGAAATGACGGTTTGACGGCAGCGTCGGGAGAATGGATTTTTTTCTGTGATTCCGATGACTGGCTTGAACTGAATGCCTGTGAAATTCTTGTAAGGGAAGGCGAAAGGACTAATGCCGATGCAGTAATGGCTGATATAAACCGAATAAAAGACGGTAAGCAGGATTGTGTTAAATTTTTTGACCACGAATTTGTTTCTGCTGACAGAAATGTTATTGATTCGATTATCAAAGCAATTTTATACCCTTCTTATTGTTCTATGCCCTATAAAAACCCCGCCACAGGTTTTTACGGAGGTCCTTGGAACAAGGCAGTTCGAAGAAAAATGCTGCTGAATAAGAATATTAAATTTGATACGGAGCTATTAGGGGTTTGCGATGATATGCTTTATTCTTCATACGTTCTTGCCTGTGCAAAGAAAATAGCCTATATAAGCAAGCCCGTTTATAACTACATTATGGTTTCATCATCTATTACACAGACATATAAGAAAAATATGTTAGATGTAAACTGTCGTATTTTTAATGCATTTGAAAGATTTTTAAGAGAAAATAATAAAACAAAAGACTTCAGTAAAGCCTACGCCGGTTTTGTTATTCGAAGGTTTGAAGAATCTTTAAGATTTTATTTTTTCAGTGAAAAGAATGAGGCAGGCTTAAAAGACAGACTTGATGAACTGAAAAATACTATTCAGTCAGAGCCGTATTTTTCAGCAGGAAAAACCGCAGAAATAAATATGCTGCAGTCACATCACAAAAAAGCTGTTGTACTTTTGAAACATCTGTCGGTATTCGGTCTTTATGCTTTATACAAATATAAACATATTAAGTTAAAGATAAACAACTTAAAGAGAAAATAAAAGAAAATTTGAATTTGAGCTGATATACAAACAAACATATTTGTCTTAAATTAATAAAACAGTATAATATATACGGATTTATGAATTAGGAGAAGAACTATGTCAAATAAAAGAACTTTATTAAAACTCGGCGGAAGAAAACATTTAGGAGAGGAACGCTGGAGAGGAGCGCTGACACTTTTTGATGAGGTTTATGCTGCCTGTTTTTTCACAGAGCCTAAATGGGAAATTAAGAGCAGCAGCGTAAAGACATTTGAAATACCATATAAATTCATAACATCAAATTGTCTGGGGCTGTTAAACAAAACAAATGAAAAAAAATATCTTAACTGGCTCAGCTGGCTTGCAGTATGGGCAATGAGAGCAGCAAACATAAAATGGCTGAAAAATCTGAAAAAAAACAATCCTGATTATGTCCTTTGCAGCTATGGCGACTATGACAAATCGGACGTAACCTGTCTGATAGCAAAGCCGGTAATAAAAAAGCCTATTGTAAGGGCATATAAAGAAACACGTCCCGAATACAGTTTCAGAGAATTAAAAACCATAAAAGCCGCCGACAAGGTAGTTTTATATGATATTGAATTAAAAAAATTTCTTGAGAACAAATACGGAGATGATTTATTTAAAAACAAAAAAGTCATTATAGGCTATGATGAGAATGCCCTTCCTTCATGTATTTTGGACAATATTAAATATCAAAAGAAATTTTCCGAAACAGACGGAAAATTACATTTGGTTATTTTGACATTCAGGGTTGACTCTGCGCCGAACAGAAAGCGTGACCAAAACCGTTATTATTATATTGATGTCATTAAAAAGCTTATAGAGGCAGGTGTGGTTGTACATTTGCACTGTGCGGAGTATAATGACGACAACGGTGTAAACCGTTATGAAGAACTTCAGAAAAACAACCCCGATATATTTTACCTTGAAAAGCCGTTGGAAATGAAACACAGTTCAACAGCGGAAGAGTGGGTAAAGTCCTGCGAGATTTTAAGCAGATATGATGCCGGTTTGCTGCATAATATTGTTGATGAATCAAGCGTGTCAAAATTCGATAAAATAAATGTACCACACAGGTTTTTTGCCTATGAAGCCGCCCACGTAACTCCGATAATCGAAAAGAACGACAATATTGTTCTTGAAAGAATGTTCAGAGAAAAAAAGTGCGGATTTGTGTATAATTTCTTTGAGGATTTGCCTGAAATATTAAATACAAAAATAAATTATTACACTCCGTCATATGAAGATTATTTAAAAGCAATCTTTGATTTATAAGAAAGGCAGGTAACAGACTATGAAGTTTAAATATGTTGTTGTAGGGGCAGGTCTTGCCGGAATTACTATTGCCGAGAGAATTGCCACACAGCTCCACGAAAAGGTATTAATTATTGAAAAGCGTCCACAAATCGGCGGCAATGTTTATGATGAATATAATGAAGCCGGTATCTTAGTTCAGATGTACGGACCTCATACATTCCATACGAATGACAAAGAAGTATTCGACTATATCTGTCAATATACAAAATGGCATGAATATCAGCACCGTGTAATGTCTTATGTAAACGGAAATTTTGTTCCTATGCCTATTTCTTTGGAAACAATTAATCAGCTGTATAATATGAATTTATCCGAAGACGAGATGGACGCTTTTATAGAAAGCAGAAAAATCAAAATTGACGAGATTAAAACAAGTGAAGACGTGGTTTTAAGTCAGGGCGGGCAGGATATTTACGAGAAGTTTTTCAAATATTTTACAATAAAGCAGTGGGGCGTTTCACCGGCGGAACTTGACAAGTCTGTAATCAGCAGAATTCCCTTCCGCAAAAACAGAGATACCCGTTATTTCACAGATAAATATCAGGGCAACCCTCAGGGAGGCTTTACTCAAATGTGCCGTAATATGGTAAATCACCCTGAAATTAAAATTATGCTTAATACCAACTATAAAGAAGTAATCGATTCTATTGAGTATGAAAAACTGATTTATACAGGTCCTATTGACTATTATTTTGACTATGAACTCGGTAAGCTTAAATACCGCTGTATTAAGTTTATTTTTGAAACACATGACTGTGAATCATATCAGCCTGTAGCCAGTACACGCTGGCCTATGGACTATGACTATACAAGAATTACCGAATTTAAAAAGATGACAGGTCAGAAGAGCGACAAGACTACTATTTTAAAGGAAATACCTTGTTTCGGCGATGAGCCTTTTTATACTTATCCTACGGCAGAGTGGAAAGAGCTTGCTCAGAAATATCGTGACAATGCATCACAGGAGAAGAATGTTATTTTCCTCGGAAGACTTGCAGAGTATAAATATTATGACATGGACGATGTAATTCGCCGTGCACTTGACGTGTTTGAGGATATTTCCAAAGGAAGATGATAATATATGGAAAATAATAATGCCATTAAACCCAAAAGTATAAAAGTAAATTATATCTTTAATTTGGTATATGAAGTTTTCGCTCTGTTAACCCCTTTGATTACTACACCTTATATTTCCCGTGTACTGGGAGCGGAAGGGGTCGGAGTATACAGTTATACAAATTCTATAGCCCAGTACTTTATACTGTTCGGTAATCTTGGCGTTGCAACCTACGGACAAATGCAAATAGCAGGCTGCAGAGAAGACAGAAAACAAACTTCAAGGGTTTTTTATGAACTGTGGATTCTCAGAGCTTTAACAATGGCCTTAAGCTTAGGCATATATATACTTATTGCTTTTTTGACAACAGAATACAGAGAAGAGCGCTTAATATTGGGTATTCTTTTGTTTGCTTCAATATTCGATATGACGTGGCTTTTCAGAGGAATAGAAGACTTTTCAAAAGTAGTAATCAGAAATTTTATAGTAAAAATAGTAATGATTGCCGCTATTTTCTCCTTTGTTAAAACAAAAGATGATGTAGATGTATATATATTGCTTGTTGCGCTGTCTACACTGTTAGGTAATCTTACATTTCTTTTTTCTATGAGAAATGTTCTTTGCAGAGTTGAACTCAAAAGTCTTAGAATATTCAGACACACTAAACAGTGTTTAATATTCTTTATTCCCACTATTGCAACATCTGTTTATACCCTTTTAGATAAAACAATGTTGGGTATTCTGACAGAGGGAACCTCTCAAAACGGTTATTATGAACAGGCCCATAAAATCGAACAGATTCTTTTGGTTGCTATTACTTCTCTGAACACTATAATGCGTTCCAGAATGTCATATCTTTATCAGCAGGGTAAACTTGACGAAATGAGAAAGAGGCTTAACCGTTCAATCAGCTTTATTATGCTTATATCGATTCCTATAGCAGCCGGTCTTATAGGCATAGCCTCAAATTTTATACCGCTATTTCTCGGAAACGGCTTTGAAGAAAGTGTTGTATTATTACAGATTTTCTCACTTCTGCTGATAGTAATAGGCTTAAGCAACTGTCTTAATACACATTTTTTAGGACCAAGCGGCAGACAGGGAAAGAACAATTATGTTTTGGCAGCAGGAGCGGTAATTAATTTTGTTTTTAATTATTTTACCATTCCTGTTTACGGAGCAGTGGGAGCAGCGTGTGCCTCTGTTCTTGCAGAAACATTAATTCTGATAGGATATCTGTTTTTGATAAGGGACTTCTTTAAATTTAAAACAATGCTCAAACTGGGTTGGAGATATATAACAGCCGGAATTGTAATGGGATTTATGGTTTATTATATAGGAGAAATTTTAAACAAGCCTTTAATAGGTTTATTTTTACAGGTTGTCTTGGGGGTTGTTTCTTATGGCTTAATAATTATAGCTTTGAGAGATCCCTTTATGGCAGAAATAAAAAAACAGTTTTTTTGTAAAGTAAAAACAAAAGTCGGCAAGAGGTAAACAATATGAGGATTCAATTAAGTAAACGTAATAGTAAGACAGCACTGACACTGAAAGATTTATTAGAATATATTTTTATGCTGATTGTATTCTTATTCGGACAGTCTGTCTACATAAGAATGACAGATAATGCTGACAGATATGTCTATTTAGCCTGTTTAGCATCTGCTGTAATATTATTATTAATGTTTCAGGAGCGCAAACTTTATGTAGATTCGCTGAAAAAATCCGTTATACTGGTTTTTTTCCTGTTGGTCTATCTGATGTTTTCCGGATACGGCTGGAAAATTATTATTTTCCATATGTGTATTCCTATTTTTCTATGTGTAAATTATTGTTCAATTCAGTGGAAACGGGGTCGTATGAAAAATTTTCTGAAAAAATATTCAGATATAACGGTCTTGTTTGCGTTGATTTCAATAATATTATATATTTTCGGAACATGGCTGCATTTACTGCCTCAGAGTGTAGATACATATTCATGGAAGGGTGTCTCTACACAGTCGGTTAATTATTTTCACCTTATGTATGAGGCTCAGACCCAAGATTTCTTCGGTGTCGAATTTATAAGAAACTGCGGTATCTTTTGTGAAGCATCGAGCTATGCTGTTCCCTTATTGTTTAGTTTGTCTTATGAACTGTATGTTCCCAAAAAGATATTTTTTAACAGAATCGGAATTTTAGCCTTGGCAATTTTAACAAGCTTTTCGACTAAGGCTTTAATTATTGCTTTGATTGCTGTAGGGCTTAAGCTTATTAATTATACCTATGGTAAAGGTAAAGGAAAAAAATATAATACAGGTTTTAAAAGTATAATGAAATTATTTCTTCCTCTTTTTCTGGTTGCTATAGGTATTATAGGTTTTGCAATTTTTGACCAAAAAACCGACAGCGGCTCCTATATAGTTCGAATGGATAATATAAATGCCTGTTTTCAAGCTTTCAAATCTCATATGTTATTCGGTGTCGGAGTTGGAAATGAAATTACACTGGCAAATTATGTAAATATTGTTTTGGAATGGCAGGGTTTTGCAATGGGTCTTCCCGTTTTGTTAGGCGAAGGCGGTATATATCTTATTTTGTTTTATGCAGCCGCATTTGTTTATGCAATAGAGAATACCCAGTTTAAAGTAAATATTCTTTTTTTTGAGATTATTCT
>JAJQBF010000286.1 GCA_021203425.1 Clostridiales bacterium
GACGAAGTGCCTTATGAAGAATGGTTTGAAAATATAAAATATTTTTTAAAAAAGTACGGGGTAAAAGGCAAAAGGGTTCTCGATTTGGGCTGCGGAACGGGAACAATGTCAATTCTTTTGAAAAAAGGCGGCTTTGATGTTTCTGGCATTGATATTTCGGAGGATATGCTTGCTGTGGCGGCGGAAAAGGCGGAAGAAGAAAATACGGATATTTTTTTCAGCTGTCAGGATATGAGAAGTTTTGAGGTTTTAAAGCCTTTTGACGCTGTCATTTCCCTTTGTGACTGTATGAATTATGTTACGGAAGGTGAGGACCTGAAGAAAGCCCTTAAAAGCTGTCGAAAGGCGCTCAATGACGGGGGCATTTTGATTTTCGACATAAATTCCGCATATAAACTGAAAGAGGTTTTGGGCTGCGATTCATTTTGTGAGGCAAACGAAGATTCAGCCTTTACCTGTGAAAATTATTTTGATGAGGAAACAGGTATAAATGAATATTATGTAAACATTTTTACAGAGGACGAAAACGGAAAGTATGACAGATTTGAAGAACTTCACAGAGAAAAAGCTTACAGCGAGGAAGAGATAGAAACTCTGCTTAAAGAGGCGGGATTTGAACTTTTGGAAAAGGCAGACGCCGAAAGCTTGGAAAAGCCGTATGAAAAGTCAGAAAGAATATATTTTATATGCAGAAAACAGAGAAAGGAAAATTAATATGAGTTATGTATTAAGAGGAACGGTAGGAGAGGGAACAATAAGATTCTTTTTTGCCGATACGAAAGATATAGTCGAAAAGGCAAGGGGCTTTCACAACACAAGCCCTGTTGTTTCTGCGGCTTTGGGCAGAACCCTTATGGTGGGAACAATGATGGGGCTTATGCTGAAAGGCGCCGGAGATATTTTGACAATTAAAATAAACTGTGACGGTCCTATAGGAGGAATAACCGTAACGGCAGACGCCGAGGGAACGGTTAAAGGCTATGCAAACAACACGAATGTAGACTTGCCGTTAAATAAATTCGGAAAGCTGGACGTTTTCGGCGCTGTAGGCAACGGCAGTCTTGTGGTAATAAAGGATTTGGGGCTTAAAGAACCCTATGTGGGGCAGGTTCCCATTATTTCGGGGGAAATAGCCGAGGATTTTACCTATTATTTCACAAAAAGCGAACAAACCCCCTCGGCTGTGGCTTTAGGGGTTTTGGTAGACAGAGATTTGTCAATTAAACAGGCAGGGGGATTTATTCTTCAGCTTCTTCCGGGGGCGGACGATGAAATTATAACAAGGCTTGAAAGAAGGCTCGGCGCTGTTCCTTCGGTAACGTCTATGTTTGAAGAGGGGCTTGATGCAGAAGGAATAGTAAACAGAGTTTTAAAGGATTTTGAGCCGGAAATTCTTGACAAAAAAGAAGTTAAGTATGAGTGCGGCTGTTCAAGAGATAAGGTGGAAAAAGCCCTTATGAATGTAGGAAAGAAGGAGCTTACGGAGATGCTTAATGAAGATAAGGGCGCAAATGTTCACTGTCATTTCTGTAATACGGATTATAATTTTGACGAAAAAGATTTAAAGGAGCTTATAGACTCCCTTTAAAAGGAGATTTAAGTAAAGATTTTTTTCTTAAATTCCTTTACCGAGGAGGGGCAGAATGGAAATTCGTGTTTTAAAATATTTTTTGGCTGTTGCAAGGGAAGAAAGCGTTGCAAAGGCGGCTGAGGTTCTTCATATAACTCAGCCCACCTTAAGCCGTCAGCTTAATAAGCTTGAGGAAGAAACGGGAGTAAAGCTGTTTGAAAGAGGGGCAAGAAAAATAAGCCTTACCAATGAGGGAATTCTTCTTCGAAGACGGGCGGAGGAAATAGTTGCCCTTGCGGATAAAACGGAAAGAGAGCTTATGGAACAGGAGGAGTTTGTAGACGGAAGAATTTCCATAGGCTGCGGAATTTTGTCTTCCTGCGGCTTATTGGCGGATATTATGAAGGGCTTTTCGGAAAAATATCCCCTTGTGAAATATGATGTCTTTACAGCCAACGCCGATATGGTTAAGGAAAGAATGAACAGAGGGCTTATAGATGTGGGACTTATGCTTGAGCCTGTTGAAATCGACAGGTTTGAGTTTATAAGACTTGACATAAGGGAAAAGTGGGTTTTGCTTACGTCGCCCGATTCACCGCTTTCAGGCTGTGAATATGTGACAGCTGATGACTTGAGCAAAATTCCGCTTATTTTTCCCGGAAGACAGAACGTGCAGAACGAGGTTATAAACTGGTTCGGTGACAAATTTGACAGTCTTAACATAATCTGTGTAAATAATTTTGCTGCAAGCTCCCTTGATATGGCAAAAAACGGTTTGGGCAGCCTTGTAACCCTTGACGGAGCAGTGCCTTTTTTAGACAACAGGGAGCTTTGCAAAATTCCCCTTAAGCCGGAGCTTTCATTTACAAGCGTTTTTGCTTGGAGAAGACATCAGCCTTTCAGTTTAGCGGCTGAGAAATTTATACAGTTTATAAAAGAAACATTGAAAGGCTTAAAATAATTAATGCCTTTTGGGCATTGTAATTGATGAAATATAAGCATTTGATTAATTTGAATATTGGATTTATAATATAAATACAGAAAGCGAAAGCCGACTGTACTTATTTTTTCGGGGAGAGTGATTTATGGAAACAGATTTGAAATATATAAAAGAATATTTAAGCAGCTTTGAATTTGAAAAAAACAGGGGAGAAGAAGAGGTTAAAAGGCTGAGAAAATACCGAGCCTGTCTTCTTGAGGATATCCACACACAACAGCAGTGTCTTGACAGCATAGATTATTTAATAAACGAAATAAAAAAATATGATAAACTATAAGGAGGTTTTTAATTATGGTAAAACAGACAGCGGGAAGAGACTCTTTAGGTGAGTTTGCCCCTAAATTTGCGGAGTTAAATGATGATGTACTCTTCGGAGAGGTTTGGTCGAGAGAGGATAAGCTGCCCCTTAAGTTAAGGTCAATTGTGACTGTTACGTCTCTTATAAGCAAGGGAATTGTTGACAGTTCACTTATTTACCACCTTTCGGAGGCAGGAAAAAACGGTGTCACAAAGACGGAAATGTCTGAAATTTTAACACATATGGCTTTTATGCCGGCTGGCCAAACGCTTGGGCAGCTTTCAGAATGGCTAAAGATGTGTATGCCGAGGATACAGCCGGTGAGGAACATGGCGGTCTTTTCGGTATGGGCGAGCTTAATGTGAATTTTGCACAGTATTTTATAGGAAACAGCTATTTAAAGCCTTTGACGCCTGCCGGAACAGCTGTGTTTCTTGCAAACGTAACTTTTGAGCCTGCCTGCCGCAATAACTGGCACATACATCACGCATCAAAGGGCGGCGGTCAGATTCTTATTTGTGTTGAGGGCAAAGGCTGGTATCAGGAGGAAGGAAAGGCAGCGGTAAGCCTTGAACCGGGAATGGTTATAACAATTCCTGCCAATGTAAAACACTGGCACGGCGCACAGGCGGATTCATGGTTCAGTCACATTGCCGTTGAAGTGCCAGGAGAGGACTGCCGAAACGAATGGTGTGAACCGGTAGAAGATGAGGAATATAATAAGCTTTAAGATATATTATTTTATTTTACGAGAAAAGAGCCGAATCACACTGGATTCGGCTCTTTGTCGGCTTTATTTTTTTCTTTATCTTTGGGAGGAAGGCTGTGACAGGCTGCGCCGCAGTTTACGCAGTTGCCTCCGCAGCCCTTTCCTCTGTTCTTTATAAGATTTATAATTATAAGTACAACGGCGGCAATAAGCATTGCCAAAACCACAAAAGAGGGAAAGTTCATACTAAACACTTCCTTTATATAATAGTTATGCCTCTATGCTTGCCTTTGTGCTGCCTGTCAGATTTCTCTGAGGTCTGAGAAGAAGGTATATGCCGAGAGCAATTACTATAACAGCGGCTATAATTCCTATAATGCTTACGTCTCCGCTTAAAAGCAGACCTACCTGATAGATAACAAGGGTTGCAAGATAAGCAAATACACACTGATAGCCTATAGCGAAGAATGTCCACTTAGCCGAGTTCATTTCTCTCTTTATAGCACCCATAGCAGCAAAACAGGGAGCGCAGAGAAGGTTGAACACAAGGTAAGAATAACCTGCAAGAGCTGCATGACCGCCGCTCATTTCTCCGAAGTTAGCTTGAAGGTTTGCCCAAATTTCGGCACCGTCTTCAGCTACCTCTGCAAGCTCGGGTCTGTAAAGAACACCGAAAGTACCTACAACGTTTTCTTTGGCAATAAGACCTGAAACGGCTGCAACAGCGGATCTCCAGTCGCCGAAACCCAAAGGCTTGAATATAAAGGCAACACAGTTTCCTATTGCGGCAAGGAGGCTTTCGTTCATATCAACAGCTCCGAAACCGTCTTCGCCAAAACCATAGCCTGAAAGGAACCAAATAAGTATTGTTGCAAGAAGGATAACAGTACCGGCCTTTTTGATAAATGACCAGCCTCTTTCCCACATACTTCTGAGAACATTTCCCACTGTGGGCCAGTGGTAAGCAGGAAGTTCCATAACGAAGGGAGCCGGGTCGCCGGCAAACATCTGTGTCTTTTTAAGTATAATACCTGAAATTATAATTGCCGCAACACCTACAAAATAAGCACTGGGAGCAACCCACCATGCGCCGTCAAACAAAGCGCCGGCTATAAGAGCGATTATGGGGAGTTTTGCGCCACAGGGTATAAAGGTTGTTGTCATAATTGTCATTTTTCTGTCACGGTCGCTTTCGATTGTTCTGGAGGCCATAATACCGGGAACACCGCAGCCAGTACCGATTAACATAGGTATGAAGGATTTTCCGGAAAGACTGAACTTTCTGAAAATTCTGTCCATAATAAAGGCAACTCTTGCCATATATCCGCAGCTTTCAAGGAAAGCAAGGAATATAAAAAGTATAAGCATCTGGGGAACAAAGCCCAGAACAGCGCCTACACCGGCAATTATACCATCAAGAATAAGTGATGTCAACCACTCGGGGCAGCTTATGCCTTCGAGAATATTTCCGGCGATTGTTCCTATACCGGGGATAAATATGCCGTAGTCTGCCGAATCGGGCTCTTCCATTGCAAGAGCTGTTTCAAACTCCGCAGCGTCAACATCGATGGTTTCTTCGATTTCACCGTCTTCGTTTTCGATTTCGCAGACAGCTGTTACATCTGCAGCAGATTCTATAAAGTCAGCTATAGCGGTCTCGTCTGCCTCTTCTTCTTCAAGGGCTGCTGCTATGTTTTCGGTATCTATTCCCGATTCATCAGCAGCGCTTATGAAAGCCTCGATTTCAGCCTGTGCTGTTTCATATTCTCCGGCTGCCTCTTCATAGGCGCTTGTGCCTATTCCGAATAAATGCCATCCGTCGCCGTCAAAGCCGAAAAGACCGTCGTTTGCCCAGTCTGTAGCTATGCCGCCTACTGTTGTAACGGATATATAGTAAACAATAAACATAACAACGGCGAATATGGGCAGGGCTAAAATTCTGTTTGTAACAACCTTGTCTATTTTGTCTGAAACCGTAAGACCGCCCTTGTTCTGTTTCTTGTAGATTCCCTTAAGAATAGACGCTATGTAAACATATCTTTCGTTTGTGATAATACTTTCGCTGTCGTCGTCGAAATCTTTTTCTATGCCGTCTGTGATTTCCTTAATTTCCGACTTTGCCGTACTGTCAAGCTTAAGCTGTTCCAAAACCTTTTTGTCGCCTTCGAAAACCTTAATGGCAAACCATCTTTCCTGCTGTTTGTCTATTTTTCCCTTTAAAAGGTCTTCAATGTGGGCGATTGCGTGTTCAACCTCACTTCCGAAGGGGTGAAGGGCGGCGTGTTTCTTTGCCTCAGCGGCTTTTACGGCTTCGTTTGCCGCCTCTTTGACACCTGTTCCCTTTAAGGCTGAAATTTCAACAACGGGACAGCCTAATAACTTTGCAAGTCCCTTTGTGTCGATTTTATCTCCTGCCTTTTCAACAACGTCCATCATGTTTACGGCTATAACAACGGGAATACCCAGTTCCATAAGCTGTGTTGTTAAATAAAGGTTTCTTTCAAGGTTTGAACCGTCTACTATGTTTAAAACAGCGTCGGGTTTTTCGTTTACAAGATAATTTCTTGCTACAACCTCTTCAAGAGTGTAGGGTGAAAGGGAATATATTCCCGGCAAGTCCATAACAACAACATCTTTTTTGAATTTAAGCTTGCCTTCCTTTTTTTCAACGGTAACACCGGGCCAGTTTCCTACAAACTGGTTTGAACCCGTAAGAGCGTTGAAAAGCGTTGTTTTACCGCTGTTAGGGTTTCCGGCAAGAGCAATTTTGATACTCATTTATTTTTCCTCCTTTGGCATCAGCCTTCAACTTGAATCATTTCGGCATCGGCTTTTCTGATTGAAAGCTCATAGCCTCTGACAGTTACTTCAATTGGGTCGCCTAAGGGCGCAACCTTTCGTATGTCGATTGAAACACCTTTGGTTATGCCCATATCCATAATTCTTCTCTTTACGGCGCCGGTTCCCGTAAGTTTAACAACCTTAACGGTTTCGCCGACTTTGGCATTTTTTAAAGTTTTCATATTTGAATTTTCCTCCTTTTATAACTTATAACCCACTTAAGGGACCTGTCACATAGGTTCTTTAAGATAAGTTTATTTATCAAACCATAATTTTAGAAGCCATTTCTTTGCTTACGGCAACTCTTGACTCCTTTACGTTAACAATGAGGTTTCCTCCCATTGTGGAAATAACTGTAACACTTCCTCCGGGAATAAAACCCAGATTTTCAAGATGACGGCGGGTTTCGTCTCTGCCGCCTATTCGTTTAATAATATTTTCTTCCCCTTCGGGGCAAAACGTTAATGGCATCATAGCAACCTCCATAACAATTTAGGGCAGACTAACTCAATTAGCTAAATCTAACTATGGTTAGTTTAAACTAATTTCCACGGTTTGTCAATAGATTTTTTTCAAAATTTGCCTTAAATAGTTCATAATTTTTTAATATTTCCATATGGGGGTAATTGTGCATTTTTTGTGCAAAAAAAATATAACAGTTCAGCCAAATCACTCGCAAAGCGCCTGCTGGAATCGGAAAAAAATCCGACGACCGAAGGTCGCTTTTGCCAAAGGCAAAATTACGGCTGAACTGTTACAAAAAAATAAAGCCCCGATTAACACTGTTCGGGACTTTACCGTTTTTTGAATATGTTTTAGAATTATGAAAGCATTGATATAAGAAGATCTGCGGCGCCTTGTATGCCGAATTTATCGGTATCTATACAGATGTCATAGGTTGAAGCCTGTCCCCATTTGTTTTTGCTGTTTTGGTTGTAATAGGAGGCTCTTTCCTTATCGATACGCTTAATTTTCTTTTCGCTGTCCTTAACTGTAAGCCTGTCACGTTCGGAAATACGTTTGGCTCTTGTTTCTGTTGAAGCGGTTATAAACACGTTTAATGTATTGGGTCTGTCTTTCAAAATTTGGTCGCTTCTTCTTCCTACTATAACACAGGGGCTTTCAGCTACACGCTCTATAATTTCACGCTGAGCCTGCGCCGCCTGCATCTCTATATTGGCATAGTCTGAGGAAAGACCTCTGTACTGATAATACTTGCCCGGTTTTTCATCTCTGCCGGATAAAAACTTTTTGTCTAAACCGGCAGTTTCTGCGGCTTTTTCCAAAAGAACGGAATCATAGTAAGGGATTCCGAGGTTTTCTGCCAGAATTTTGCCTACTGTTCTTCCTCCGGCTCCGTAGGAACGGCCTATTGTTATAACCTTGTCTGTAAGAGCGGCAGTCTGTTTATTTTCGGTGGCGCTGTGTTTTTCTTCTGTTCCTTTGGCGGCAGGGGATTTAAGCTCTTTTACGTTTAAAGCTATTGCCGCTGCTGAGAAAAAGAAGGTTATAAGGTCGGCGCCGGGTGTGAAATAGGCTATGCCGTAAAGTCCCATAAACATAGGAAGAATTATAGGAAGACCTACACCGAAAACGATTTCACGAATAAGTGAAAGGGCGGTTGACTGCATTGCCTTTCCCAAGGACTGAAGCATTATAAAGGTTCCTTTGTTTAAACAGGAAAGGGGAAGAAGACAGAGAAGAGTTCTTAAGCACCTTATTGAAAAGTCTATATAATACTGACCTTCTGTTCTTCCGCCGAAAATGTTTGTAAGCTGTCTGGGGAAAACAAGGAAAATTATCGAAGCTATTAAGCCTACGATAAGCTCGGAGGAAATAAGTCTTTTCATAAGCCCCAAAACTCTGTCGTTTCGCTGGGCGCCCATATTATAGCCTATAACAGGTATACAGCCGGCTGAAAGGCCTATGGCTATTGAAATGGCAATCTGGTAAAATTTGATTGAAATTCCCATAACTGCCGTAGGAATTTGAGAATAGGCTGCCTGTGAAAATATAGGATCCATTGCGCCGTATTCCTTTAACATATTGTTTACGGCTGCAAGTGAGAAAACTATTGAGATTTGGGAAAGAAAACTGGTTATTCCCAAGGGAAGCATTTTTTTAAGCAGATCGCCCCTGAAAGCAAAGCTTTTTTTGTCAAGCTTAACAGCCTTCATTTTGAAAAGATAGGCAAATGAAAGCACTGCCGAAAGAATCTGACCGGAAATTGTGGCTACGGCTGCTCCCATCATACCCCATCTTAAAACATAAATACAAATAGGGTCGAAAATTATGTTCCAAATTGCCCCGGCAAGCAGAACTATCATAGCAAAACGTGGACTTCCGTCTGAACGTATTACGGGGCTCATACCCTGACCGAACATATAAAAGGGTATGCCTATGGAAATCCAAAGGAAATATTCCTTTGAAAGCCTGAATGTTTCATCGTTTACTCTTGCACCGAAGAGAGTCATAATCTGTTCATTGAATACCAAATAAATTGCCGTCAAAACAAGGCTTGACACAATAAGGCTCATAACTGTATTGCCTACACATTTGCCGGCATTGTCATTATCTTTTGCGCCGAGGCTTATGCTTACTACCGCACAGCAGCCGTCGCCTATCATTGTGGCTATGGCAAGAGCCACTACCGTAAGAGGATAGACTATTGAGTTTGCCGAGTTTCCGTAGGAACCCAAATAATCGGCGTTTGCAATAAAAATTTGGTCTACAATGTTGTAAAATGCTGCGACCAAAAGAGAAATTACACAGGGAACAGCATATCTTAACATCAGCTTTCCTACGGCTTCCTTTTCAAGAAAGTCATTTGTCTGTGTTTTTACGTCATTCATTCTTTACCCTCCTGAAATAAACAACAAAAAAGACACAAAAAAAGCAATAATTTACTTACGGCGGTTTCGTAAACACACTGTTAAAAAACATTGCTTGTATCGTATCCTGTTATTTTTATATTTATTTTTCAAGGGATATTTTAGCATATTCAAAAGGAAAAAGTCAACAACTATTTGTTGACAAATTTCTCTTTTGAGGGGTTTGACTTGTTTTGAAATGAATTAAAAAAATAAAAATTGCCTATTGAAATTTGAATTTGAATGTGGTATAATGTTTTTGCAACAAAGAAAAGTATACCCATACATTTTCAACACAGCAAAAAAACCGGAGAGTGCCTTTCTTCGGTTTTTTCTATTCCCTATTTGGCGGAGGGCTTATTCCGCAGGCTTTTCTTGCTGCCTATTATCCTGCCTAACCATTTGCAGATATAATGGGTAAGTATACCTGCCATGACAGAACATATAATATTTAATATGTACCCATACATTTTACAACACCCCCTTTCCGGTGCCGGAACGGGTCGGCAACAATTGTATTATACTATAAATTGTAAAAACCTACAAGATGAAAGATTATTTTTTATAAAAAAGGTATAAGTGCAAAACATAATTAAAAAGGCTTGAATTATGAATCTTTGAGGTATATAATACGTTATAGAATTAAACTGCTTAGGAGGATAAATATG
>JAJQBF010000055.1 GCA_021203425.1 Clostridiales bacterium
GATATTAAGAAAGGAACGTACTATGAAAATAAAAGTAAACAAAGACAGGCTTATGCACAATATTAATATTGCAAACAAAGCTGTAGTTTCAAAAACAACAATGAATATACTCGAATGTATACTGCTTATTGCCGATGAAAACGGTATTAAGTTAATATCAAATAATCTCGATATGGGCATAGAAACAGATTATTTTGAAGGAAATGTTGAAGAAGAAGGAAAAATCGCCCTTGAGGGAAAATTCTTTTCAGATGTTATAAGATCCTGCCCTTCACAGGATATATCAATAGATACAGATGAAAAATTTATTACTAAAATTAAAAGCGGAAAATCGGAAATTAAAATGTCGGGAAGGGATCCCGAAATATTTCCTCTCCTTCCCGAAGTGGCTGAAAATTTATGTTACACTATAGAAGCGACAAAATTTAAAGATATGATAAGAAAAACGATTTTTGCCGTTGCATCGGAAAATATAAAACCTGTTCTTACCGGTGAATATATTGAAATAAATGACAACGATATAAATATGGTAGGTATAGACGGCTACAGAATAGCCTGCGGAAGTTCGCAGCTTTTAAAGGGCAATGATGACAGTTTTTTGGTAATCGTCCCGGGAAATTCATTAAACGAAATAGGAAGACTTATAAGTGACGAAGAAGAAATAGAAATGTATTTTACCGAAAATCATATGATGGTAAGATTTAAAGAATGTACTCTTCTTACAACTCTTATTGAGGGAGAATATCTTAAATATAAACATTTCTTTACAGGCGATTTTAAAACAAAGGTTGTAATAAAAAAGGACGAAGTTTTAAGCTGTCTTGACAGAGTTTTGCTTATTTCAAAAGACGTTAAAAAATCTCCCGTTAAAGTACAAATAGGAGAAAATGTTATTGAACTTTCAAGTATAAGCGAAATATTGGGAAGTATGTATGAATCTATAGACTGTGATGTTACGGGAGACGGGCTTACAATAGGCTTTAACCCCAAATATATGCATGAAATTTTTAAGAACATAGATGCAGAGGAAGTTACGGTTATATTTAATTCATCTTTAAGCCCCTGTGTTATTCAGGGAGAGGAAGAATATAAATATCTGCTTTTGCCTCTGAGGTTATAATATGGGCAGCATTATTGACAGACTTTATTTCAAAAATTACAGGAATCTTGAAGAAACAACAATGGAGTTCTGCCCCGGCATAAACATAATCTACGGCAACAATGGTATGGGCAAAACAAACATACTTGAAACAATTTTTATGTGTTCAACAGGAAGAAGTCACAGAACACATAAGATATCAAATCTTATAAATTTTGAAAAACAGTCTGCCGGTATTGTTTTGTATAAGAAAAACGGCATATACACCGACAAAATAAATATAAGTCTTAAGGCAAACGAAAAAAAAGGAATATCCGTAAACGGTATATCTCTGAGAAAAACAAGTGAGCTTTTCGGAAATTTAAAGGTTGTTATGTTTTCTCCGGAAGATATGGGGCTTATAAACGACGGTCCCAATTTAAGACGAAGATTTATGGATATGGAGCTTTGTCAGCTGAGCAAAATTTACTGTCATAATTTGGAACAGTATTTTAAAGTTTTAAAGCAGAGAAACAATCTTCTTAAAAGCGGCGGAAATATAAAAGAAACTCTTTTTGTGTGGGACTCTCAGCTTACGGAATACGGCTGTAAAATTATAGCCGCAAGAAAGGATTTCATAGAAAAAATAGCTCCCGTATGTATAGACTATTATTTAAAACTTACGGGGGGAAGAGAAAATCTTGAAATAAGCTATAAGCCTGAATCGGAAGAAAAAGATTTCGGGGCAAGACTTAAAAAAAGTATTGACAGGGATATGTATTATAAAAACACACACAACGGTCCTCACAGAGATGATATTATATTTAAAATAAACGGTTCCGAAATAAGGGCTTTCGGCTCTCAGGGGCAAAAAAAGTCAGCGGTTCTTGCTCTTAAGCTTTCAGAGGTTCAAATTTTGAAAGAAAGAACAGGAGAGATGCCTGTTTTGCTTTTTGATGATGTTATGAGTGAGCTTGACAGAGGCCGTCAGGAGTTTATTTTAAACAGTCTTAAGGGTATGCAGATAATATTAACCTGTACAGGTATGGACAGCTTTATAAATAATATATGTGTAAACGATAAAAACAAAGTTTTTTTTGTAAATTACGGAAAAATAGCTGTTAAAAACTGAAAATTTGTGGTATAATTATTTTAATGGGTAATATTTTAAAAAGTTATAAATAAATGCTTTTTATCAGAGAGAAAAACGATAAATTTACGTTTGGACAGGAAGGATTTTTATATGAGCAATGAAGTAAATAATAACAGCTATGATGAAAATCAAATACAAATATTGGAAGGTCTTGAGGCGGTAAGAAAAAGACCTGGTATGTATATAGGCTCTACCTCTATAAGAGGTCTTCATCATCTTGTGTATGAAATTGTGGATAACTCCGTTGACGAGGCTCTTGCAGGATTTTGTAAAAATATAGAGGTTACTCTTAACAAAGACAATTCGGTAACCGTAAAGGACGACGGACGAGGTATCCCCGTAGGAATTCACCCAACAGCAGGTATTCCGGCTGTTGAGGTTGTTTTTACAATTCTTCACGCCGGCGGAAAATTCGGCGGCGGAGGGTATAAGGTTTCCGGCGGTCTTCACGGTGTAGGTGCATCAGTTGTAAATGCACTTTCAAATAAGCTTAATGTTAAGATATACCACGAGGGCAAAATTTATTCACAGGATTACAGAAAAGGAGACGCTGTGGATAAGCTGACTGTTATAGGTGAATGCGATGAAAAATTAACAGGCTCCGAAATTACGTTTTTGCCCGATGATACAATTTTTGAAGAAACATACTTCGATTATGATACTCTGAGAGAACATTTTCAGGAAACGGCTTTTCTTACAAAAGGTTTAAGAATTACATATACGGATAAAAGAGAAGAAAAGGAAAAACAAGACTCATTTTGTTACGAAGGCGGAATAAAAGAATTTGTTCACCATATAAACAAGGATATAAAAACTCCCGTATATGATGACATTTTTTATTGTGAGGGAACAAAGGACGATATAATTGTTGAGGTTGCTTTTCAGCATAATGACGGTTATATAGAAAATAATTATTCTTATGTAAATAATATAAATACCGTTGACGGCGGAACCCATGTGGCAGGTTTCAGAACAGGTCTTACAAAAACCGTAAATGACTACTGCCGAAGATTCGGTCTTTTAAAGGATAATGACAAAAACCTTATGGGAGAGGATATAAGAGAAGGTTTAGTTTCCGTTGTATCCATTAAAATAAGCGACCCTCAGTTTGAAGGTCAGACAAAGGGAAAATTGGGAACCTCAGAGGCTAAAAATGCGGTTGACAGCGTTTTATCCGAAAAGCTGACATACTTCCTTGAAGAAAATCCCGGAGTTGCAAAGGCAATTTTCGATAAAGCAACTCTTGCCTCCCATGCAAGAGACGCAGCCAAAAAAGCAAGAGAGCTTGTAAGAAGAAAGTCTGTTCTCGAAACAACAAGACTGCCCGGAAAACTTTCGGACTGTTCCGAAAAAGACCCTTCAAAATGTGAAATTTATATAGTCGAGGGAAATTCCGCCGGAGGTTCGGCGGTTGACGCAAGAACAAGCAAAACACAGGCTATTCTGCCATTAAGGGGTAAAATTTTAAATGTTGAAAAAGCAAGGCTTGACAGAGTTTTGGAAAATGAAGAAATAAAATCTATGATAACCGCCTTCGGAACAGGTATACATGATGAATTTGATATTTCAAAGCTGAGATATCATAAAATCATAATTATGACCGATGCCGATGTAGACGGCGCTCATATTACAACCCTTCTCTTGACATTTATTTTCAGATTTATGCGTCCTCTTATAGAAGAAGGCTATGTATATCTGGCAAAGCCACCTCTTTATAAAATCGAAAAAGGAAATAAGAAAACCTACGCCTACAGCGATGAAGAAAGAGATGAAATACTTAAAAATATGGATACAAAGGGTATGAAACCTATTCAGAGATATAAAGGTTTAGGTGAGATGGACCCGGAACAGCTGTGGGAAACAACAATGGATCCGGAAAAGAGAACTCTTATAAGAGTAAATATGGAAGATGCCAGAAGGGCAGACGAAATTTTCTCGAAATTAATGGGAGATAATGTTGAACCGAGAAAAGAATTTATAAGAGAATATGCTAAATTCGTTACAAATCTTGATGTATAAGCAGGTGAATTTATGGACGAAATTGTAAATAATAATAAGGATAAAATATTAGATGTTTAAATTGTAAGTAAAATTAAAACATCTTATATAGACTATGCAATGAGCGTAATTGTTGCAAGAGCACTTCCCGACGTAAGAGACGGTTTAAAGCCTGTTCACAGACGTATTCTCCATGCTATGAACGAGCTTAATATGGGACCTAATTCAGCCCATAAAAAATCCGCCCGTATCGTCGGTGATACAATGGGTAAATATCACCCCCACGGTGATGCAGCTATATATGATGCCCTTGTAAGAATGGGGCAGAACTTCTCTATGAGATATCCTCTTATAGACGGTCACGGAAATTTCGGTAATATAGACGGTTATCAGGCGGCGGCTATGAGATATACCGAGGCAAGACTTTCAAAAATTGCTCTTGCTATGCTTGACGATATGGACGAGGAAATGGTTGATTTTGTTGACAACTACGACGGTGAGTTAAGAGAACCGGCTGTTCTTCCTTCAAGATTTCCGAACCTTCTTGTAAACGGTTCTTCGGGCATTGCCGTAGGTATGGCTACAAATATACCCCCTCATAATCTTTCCGAGGTTATAGACGGGCTTGACCTTATAATCGACAATAAAATTAATAACAGAGATACTGATATAAAAGAAATTATGTCGGTTATAAAAGGTCCCGATTTTCCCACAGGTGCGTCTATTTTGGACAGAAGCGGCATAAAACAGGCTTATCTTACAGGCAGGGGCAAAATAAAAATGCGCTCCAATGCAGAAATAGAAACCCTTCCAAACGGCAGACAGAGAATTGTGGTCAGTGAAATACCTTATCAGGTTAATAAGGCAAAAATGATTGAAAAAATTGCCGATCTTGTTAAGGAAAAGAAAATAGAGGGAATAGCCGATTTAAATGATGCATCGGGAAGAGAAGACGGAATTAAAATAGTTATAGACTGTAAGAAAGATGCAAATGCTAATGTTATTCTTAACAGACTTTATAAATATTCACAACTTCAGGAATCTTATTCCATAAATTTTCTTGCTATAGTTGACGGTGAGCCTAAAACCTTGAATATTAAAGAAATACTTATGTATTATCTTGATTTTCAAGAGGATTTTGTAGCAAGAAGAACAAAAAGAGATTTAAATAAAGCCGAAAAAAGAGCGCATATTTTAGAGGGCTATTTAAAGGCTATCGATAATATAGACGAGGTTATAAACATAATAAGAACTTCGAAAAGTGTAGACGAAGAAAGAACAAGGCTTATGACAACCTTCGGCTTTACCGAGGAACAGGTTAAGGCTATTGTTGAAATGCGTCTGAGAAGTTTAAGAGGTTTGGAAAGAGAAAAAATACTTGAGGAACTTAATAAACTTCAGGAAAGAATTAAAGAATTAAGAGAAATTTTAGCCGACAAGAAGGTTCTTTTAAATGTTCTTAAAAAAGAATTTTTGGAAATCAAAGAAAAATTCGGTGATGAAAGAAGAACAAAGATAATAGATGATCCGGGTGAAATCGATATTGAAGATTTAATTCATGATGAAATGAGCGTTATAACAATGACTTATTTCAATTATGCAAAGAGATGTCCTCTTTCCACTTATAAGAGCCAAAACAGAGGCGGCAAGGGTATAATGGGTATGCAGACAAGAGAGGACGATATTGTAAGAGGTATGTTCCTTGCGTCAAACCATACCACAATACTTTTCTTTACCAATGAAGGCAGGGTTTATAAGCTAAAGACATATGAGATACCCGAGGCAGGAAGAAACGCTAAGGGAACGCCTATTGTAAATATGATTTCTCTCAACAGTGAAGAAAAGGTAACAGCAATTCTCACTGTTAAAGATATAGAGGAAGACAGCTATTTTACAATGATAACCAAAAAGGGCATCATTAAGAGAGTTAAAACCGAAGCCTTCAGGAATATAAGAAAGGGCGGTTTGATAGCCGTTAATTTAAAGGAAAATGACAGGTTTATGTCCGTTATAAAGACAGACGGCAATAGTAATATTATTGTTGCCACAAAGAACGGTATGGCTATCAGGTTTAACGAAAATGACTGCCGTGGTATGGGCAGAAATGCAGCCGGAGTTAAGGCAATAAAGCTGAGAAATGACGATATTGTAATAGGTATGGAGGCAGTTGAGGAAGGAAAGAAACTTCTTACCGTTTCCGAAAAGGGTTACGGTAAATGTACCCTTACCTCAAAATATAAAACTCAGTCAAGAGGCGGCATAGGTCTTAAATCTTATAATATAACCTCAAAAACAGGTAATATAGCCGGTATTTCAATGGTAAACGAAAACGAAGAGCTTATGCTTATTACTTCAGAGGGTGTTATTATAAGAATAAGAGTTAAGGATATTTCCACAACTGACAGAAATGCTTCGGGAGTTAAGCTTATAAATGTAGGCGAAAATGTAAATGTTATGTCCATAGCTAAAATATCCGAAGAAACTATAGAAGAAGAAATTGAGGAACAGACAGAGGAAGATGTTTCCGAAAGAAAGGAAACATATAACGAAACCGAAGAAGATTCGGAATAAAAGTATGTTGTATTAAAAAAAGCCGGTCTGAAAATATATTTTAAATATATTTCAGACCGACTTTTATAATACAGTGAAGTATAATGCACATGGAAATTTATTCTGTTTTTGAAGACGGTTCATAATCACCGAAAGTATAAAGTGAGGCTGTTACTGTGTCTATAAGAGATTCATCATATATTTCGGCTGTTGCGTAATAATATGTATCTCCATCAGCGGATAAGTTTTCCAAAATTATGAAATTTTCAGGTTCGGCCTCTTCATATTCCACATAATTTTTTAAAATTACCGTAGATGTATAGACTTTTGTGCCGTTCATCTTTTTCTTAAAGTTAAAGTTTCTTACTTCGACATCAGCATCTACGTTTTCATAGAGAGCAAGAAGTTCTTCCTCTGTTTCGGGAATAGATTCGTAAAGACTGTTTTCGTCAAAATCCTCTTCTTTAATAGCTGAAATATAGCCTTTATTTTCAGATTCAAAGTCTAAGGCAGCCCATTCAGATGAAACGGTTTCAAATGTATCATCAGGCAAAATTATAGATACACTTTCGTCTTCGGAAACAATCTGAGAACCTTTAAGAAGAGAAAGGTCAGGCTTACTTTCTCCGCAGGCACCCAAAACAAAAGCGAGAAGAAGGATGATGGGTAAGATAGAAAATTTTTTCATAATTGTTTTTTTTCCTTTCGATTAAAATATAATAGCATAACAAAGTATGAAAGGGATATAACAGCGAACGCCTATATTCGCTGAGTATATCCCGTATATTCATTTTTAAAAAACAGCAAAACTGTTTACAGCCGTTTCACATTCGGAAACAGCTTTTTCATCATATATCTGACCTGTGGCAATATAAACCCTGCTGCCTGTACAGACAGATTTTGAAATTGAGTAAAACTCAGAATAATTTCCTTCATCATCGGGAATATTAAATTTTATCATATAAGAATAATTTTTAATACCGTTATTTTCGGAAAAGTCAAAATTAACAATTTCAAACCATTCCTCGGAAATATCTGCATCGGTTAAAATTTCTGCAACATCATCGGTATTCTGCGGGGCATCATTATATACCGAACCGTCATCATCACTGTAATATATATTAATAATTCCTGTTTCGTCTGAAAAGCCCAGACAGCCGCTTTCCTGTGAGGAAAGTGTCCAGTCTTCATCGGGAAACATTATATAAATTCCTTCTTCGTCAAAAATAAATTCCTGTCCGTCGGGATTATCGTGCCATGCGTTAATTTTAGCCTCTTTAAGAGCAAGATTGTTTTCTTCAACATTATCTGCATATGCTCCCGCAGATTTGCTCTCAGATGTTTTGTTTCCGCATGAGGTAAAAATAAATACAGTCAGAAGTAAAAATATAAATTCGGCAGATTTATGTTCTCTCATATATTACCTCTCATAATAAGCGTTTAAGAAATTTTATGCATAATCAACAGCTCTTGTTTCCTTTATAAGATTTACTTTAATCTTACCGGGATATTCAAGTTCGTTGTGAATTTTCTCAGCAATTTCTCTTGCCATAATTTTCATTCCGTCATCGTCAACAACTTCGGGAATAATCATTATTCTGAGCTCACGTCCGGTCTGAATTGCAAAAGCGTGTTCAACCCCGTCAAATGAGCCGGCAATATTTTCAAGTGATTCAAGCCGCTTAATGTAGGATTCAAGGGTTTCACGTCTTGCTCCCGGTCTTGCGGCGGATATTGCGTCTGCCGCCTGAACCAAAACGGCAACTATGCTTTCAGGCTCAACATCGCCGTGATGAGCCTCAACAGCGTTAATTATAATCGGAGATTCCCGATATTTTCGGCAAAGGGCTACGCCAAGCTCTATATGTGAACCGTCGACATCATGGTCGATGGCCTTGCCTATGTCGTGAAGTAAACCGGCTCTTTTCGCAAGAGTCGGGTCAATACCTAATTCGGCTGCCATAATTCCGCAGAGGTGGGCAACCTCCATTGAATGTTTAAGAACATTTTGCCCGTAGCTTGTTCTGAACTTAAGCTTTCCTAAAAGTCTTATAAGCTCGGGGTGAAGATTATGAACACCTGTTTCAAATGTAGCGGTTTCTCCTTCTTCTTTAATGTTCTGTTCAACTTCTTTTTTGGCTTTTTCAACCATTTCTTCAATTCTTGCCGGGTGAACTCTGCCGTCTACAATAAGTCTTTCAAGGGCAATTCTTGCAATTTCCCTTCTCATAGCGTCAAAGCCCGATAAAATTATAGCCTCCGGTGTATCATCAATTATAAATTCTATACCAGTAAGAGACTCAAGCGCTCTTATGTTTCGTCCCTCACGGCCGATAATTCTGCCCTTCATTTCATCATTGGGCAGTGTAACAACAGAAACCGTACTTTCGGCAACATGGTCAACTGCACAGCGCTGAATTGCACTTGCAATAACCTCTCTTGCTTTCTTTTCACAGTCCTGTTTTATTTCAGTATCGTATTCCTTAATTAAAACAGCCTTTTCATGCTTTAAATCATCTTCAAGAGATTCAAGAATAAGGGCTCTTGCCTCTTCCGTTGTAAGACCGGAAATTCTTTCAAGCTCTGATTGTCTTGAGTTTAAAAGCTCCTCGGCGGCTTTCAGTTTTTTGTCGACGTCTTCAGTCTTTTTTATTAAAAGATCTCCTCTTTTATCAAGAAAGTCTGACTTTTTGTCAAGATTTTCTTCTTTCTGCTGAAGACGTTTTTCCTGACGTGAAAGCTCATTTTTACGATCCCTTACTTCTTTTTCAAGCTCATTTTTTGTTTTAATACTTTCTTCCTTTGCTTCAGCAAGAATTTCTTTTTTTCTTGCCTCGGCTGTTTTCTTTGCTTCAAAAATAATGCTTTCAGCTTCCTTTTCGGCTGAACCTATAACCGCCTCTGCGGTCTTTTTTCTCATAATATATCCAATTGCGAAACTAATGCCTACGGCAATCACAAAAAGAACAATTATAGCAATAAGCCAGCCTATGGAAATTGGCGGCAATTTTGATAAAAACATAATTGATTCGTATACCTCCTTTATTTAATTTTCAAAGTTCATTTCGGAAAAGCTTAATAATTATAAA
>JAJQBF010000103.1 GCA_021203425.1 Clostridiales bacterium
ATTGAATATAAATTAATAAAAGAAATAGAAAAGTTGAAAGAACTGTACTAATCGAATACGATTTAGGTTATACAGATTTAGAGTACCCCACCGTCACACTTTGTGTGACACCTCCCCTTAAAAGAGGAGGCAAAGGAATATGATTTAATAGGAGGACACAAAAATGGGTATGACAATGACTCAAAAAATACTTGCGGCTGCCGCAGGGCTTGACAGCGTAAAAGCAGGTCAGCTTATTGAAGCTAAGCTTGACCTTGTTTTGGGAAACGATGTTACAACTCCCGTTGCTATCAATGAATTTAACAAAATAGGTATTGACAAGGTTTTCGATAAAGAAAAAATTGCCATTGTTCCCGACCACTTTACACCCAACAAAGACATTAAGTCAGCTGAACACTGTAAAATGGTTCGTGAATTTGCAAGAGGAAAAGAAATTAAAAATTATTTCGAAGTAGGCCAAATGGGTATTGAACACTGCCTTATTCCCGAACAGGGCTTGGCTGTTCCCGGTGACGTTATTATCGGCGCAGACTCACATACCTGTACATACGGAGCCTTAGGCGCATTCTCAACAGGCGTCGGCTCAACAGATATGGCAGTAGGTATGGCAAGAGGGGTTGCATGGTTTAAGGTTCCCTCTGCTATTAAGTTTGTTCTTAAGAATAAGCCCGCAAAGTGGATATCCGGCAAGGATATTATTCTTCACATAATCGGCGAAATAGGTGTTGACGGCGCACTTTACAAGTCAATGGAATTTGCCGGCGACGGTCTTCAGTATCTTACAATGGACGACCGCTTTACAATTTCAAATATGGCAATCGAAGCAGGCGGAAAAAACGGTATTTTCCCGGTAGATGAAAAGACACTTGAATATGTTAAGGAACACTCTGTTAAGCCTTATAAGATTTATGAGCCTGACGAAGATGCTGAATATGATCAGGTTATTGAAATAGATTTATCTAAACTTGAGCCTACGGTTTCCTATCCTCACCTTCCCGAAAACACAAAGACTGTTTCCGAGGCAGAAGGTCTTGAAATCGATCAGGTTGTTATAGGCTCCTGTACAAACGGACGTTTCTCCGACCTTAAGATTGCCGCTGAAATATTAACGGGAAAGAAGATTAACCCCAACATAAGATGTATCATTCTTCCCGGAACACAGCAGATTTACCTTCAGTGTTTAAAGGAAGGCCTTGCAGAAATATTCGTAAGCGCCGGCTGTGCTTTTTCAACTCCTACCTGCGGTCCCTGTGTAGGCGGACACATGGGTATACTTGCCAAAGGTGAAAGAGCCCTTTCCACAACAAACAGAAACTTCGTAGGCAGAATGGGTCACCCCGAATCAGAGGTTTATCTCTGTTCACCTGCTGTTGCTGCAGCATCGGCAATTTACGGAAAGATTACAAATCCGGAAAACGTATAAGAAAGGCGGAATATATAAATGAAAGCATACGGAACAGTTTTTAAATACAGCGATAACATCGATACAGACGTTATTATACCGGCAAGATACTTAAATTCCTCCGACCCCAAGGAGCTTGCTAAGCACTGTATGGAGGACGCTATTCATTCAAGCGTAAACTTTGTTGAAAACGTAAAAGACGGCGATATTATGGTAGCCGAAAAGAACTTCGGCTGCGGTTCTTCAAGAGAACACGCCCCCATAGCTATTAAAGCATCGGGAATTTCCTGCGTTATAGCAAAGACATTTGCGAGAATTTTCTACAGAAACGCTATAAATATTGGCCTTCCCATTCTTGAATGTGAAGAAGCCGCAGATGATATTGATATGGGCGACAAGGTAGAGGTTGACTTTACAACAGGCGTTATTAAAAACGTAACAAAAGACAAGACATATCAGGCAGAGCCTTTCCCCGAATTTATGCAGGAGTTGATGGCAGCCGGCGGACTTATTGAACAAACCAAGGTAAAATTAGGTGTAAACTAAACCTTTGCCGTCAGGCTCCCCTTTTAAGGGGAGCTGTCAGCCGAAGGCTGACTGAGGGGTGCCGGCTCGGCACACCCGAACTTAACAGATCACACACAAAGGAGATATAAAAATGAACTTCAAAATAGCAGTTGTAGCAGGGGACGGAATCGGTCCCGAGGTTATGGAAGAAAATATAAAGGTTTTAAATGCAGTAGGCGAAAAATTCGGTCACAAATTTGAATATGAATACGTTTTAGGCGGCGGCTGTGCCATCGACAAATACGGCGAGCCTCTCCCTCAGCACACAATTGACGTATGCAAGGCAAGTGACTCTGTTCTTTTAGGAGCAGTAGGTGGCTGGCAGTGGGATACTCTCCCCGGAGACAAGCGCCCCGAAAAGGCACTTTTAGGCTTAAGAGGCGCTTTGGGCTTATACGCTAACCTTCGTCCCGCAACACTTCATCAGGCACTTGCAGGCGCCTGCCCCTTAAAGCCCGAGCTTGTTGCCGACGGCGTTGATATTATGGTTGTAAGAGAGCTTACAGGCGGTATGTATTTCGGCGAAAAGGGCAGAAAGATGACAGATATGGGCGAGGCAGCCTATGATGTTGAAATTTACGCTAAAGAAGAAGTAAGAAGAATTGCTAAGAGGGGCTTTGAGA
Source organism: Clostridiales bacterium (assembly GCA_021203425.1). Taxonomy (GTDB): domain Bacteria; phylum Bacillota; class Clostridia; order Lachnospirales; family CAG-274; genus JAJQCI01. The sequence goes on from JAJQBF010000103.1 coordinate 2,593, forward strand.
TTGCTATGCAGAGAAACAAGCACCTTACAAACGTAGACAAGCAGAACGTTCTTGAGTCTTCAAGACTTTGGAGATCTGTTGTTCTTGACGTAGCTAAGGACTACCCCGAGGTTGAGCTTGACCACTTATATGTAGACAACGCATCTATGCAGCTCATTATGCGCCCCACAACCTTTGACGTAATCGTAACATCAAACATTTTCGGCGACATTCTTTCAGACGAGGCAAGCCAGATGACAGGTTCAATAGGTATGCTTCCTTCAGCCTCTTTAGGCGACGGCAAGTTAGGTATGTATGAGCCGGTTCACGGTTCGGCTCCTGACATCGCAGGAAAAGACATTGCAAACCCCATAGCTACAATTCTTTCGGGTGCTATGATGCTTAAATACAGCTTTAAGCTTGACGAAGAGGCTAAGGCTATTGAAGACGCTGTTACAAAGGTTCTTGAACAGGGCTACAGAACAGCCGATATCTATTCAGAGGGTATGAAGAAAGTCGGCACAAAGGAAATGGGCAGACTTATAAGAGAGAATTTATAATAAAGAATAAATAAAAAGATGGGAGATATTGTTATGAAAAAAAGACTTTTAAAGATAATTTCGGGAATATCGGCGGCGGCTGTTTTTACAGTCTCCGCCACGGGTTCCCTTTCGGCTCAGCCGGGAACCGTTCCAGACTGGTCTACTCTTTCTGCTTGGGCGGAAAGTGACATAAAAGAGGCATATGAACTGGGAATTTTACAGCCGGATATGGCAAGAGATTTTCAAACAGAATTTACTAGAGAACAGTTTTGCGATGCCTGTGTAAGTGTTTTGTCACTGTGATATGGCTGTGATTTCAGAGATACGGAAAATGTTCCCGAGCTTAAGGCAATTGCCGATAAGGCGGATTTTCAGGGCTTTTCCGATACTTCCGTCTGGTATGTTGAATTTTGCGCTAAATTAGGCATTGTAAACGGTATGGGCGACGGAACCTTTGCCCCCGGTTCTTCCATAACAAGAGAACAGGCGGCAAGAATGCTGTACAATACACTTGAAGTCGGTACAGACATAATAACAGAAGCCGAGGCAAACAGTGAAAACGGCATAAACGGCATATTTTTACCCCATGTTTTCACAGACGGCAGAGAAATCGACAGCTGGGCAAGAAGTGAAATTTATACAGCCTACAATTTAGGTATAATGACAGGCGATACCGAAAACAATTTCGACCTCTTGGGTACATACACAAGAGAACAGGCTTATTGTACATTTTTAAGACTTTATAAGGCGGAAACAAGCCCGGAAGAGGTTAATGCCCCCGAGGCGGTGCTTTACCCCTCGGCGGATAATAAAATTTATTACCGACCAAGTGAGAATTATTACTACTTAAGCGATCCCTATAATATAAGTGTTGACAATATAGACTATGAGCCTGTATATTATGACGGCTGCGGAAACACATATACGGCGGCTGAAAAGGGTTATGTTTACCCTATGGGAAATGATTATATGGAAATTATTGTTTCAAACGATGAACCAAGCGACATAACAAACAGGGAAAGTATATTTATAGACAAAAATAAAAATCAGGCTGCTGTTTCGGAAAATGAGGATACTTCGGAAAGTCAAACTTTTTTAAACGGACTTTGTGTTGTTGAAAAGGGATATAACTCCTATTCTGTTGTAAATACAGAGGGAGAGGTTATCAACAGCTTTACATTTGACCCCGAAAAATATTATGTTTGGAGCATTTTCGGCACAAATATAATTTTGCAGAACTTTGAAGACAGTGAAACCACAACCTATGTGCTTTACAAAGCAGATATCGGTGAATATATAGGCGAAGGCAGCAATTTTTTGAATATGGAATTTAACAGTTTTGGTGATGTAATAGCCTATAAAAGCAGCGACAGCAGTATAAAAAACTCTTTGGATTTAAATAAACCGGCTGCGGAAATTTATCTTTATGACAAAGAGGGAAATCTTATAAAAGATGTAAGCAGTATGGGCTATAAGGAAATAAAGGAAGAGAAAACAGGGGGTTATTATCAGGTTTTTAAGATTAACGAAACAAATTACAGCCGAATAATGCCCTATGACATAATGGACTATAACGGAAACATAATCAAAACAGGGGTAACAACCTACAGTCTGACACTTAACGGTGACGGAATAACCGCCTATCAGGACGGAAACACAATCCGCCTGTTTGACGCTGAGGGTTCTGACTTAGGCTCGGTTACCGTAAATGACGATATAACACGTTTCGGCTTTATAGAAGGTCTTTTAAACATACAGACCAAAGGCGGCTGTTATTATTACACGCAGGACGGAAAAGAGGCTGTAAAAACAGCATGGGTTATATATAATTAAGGAGGACTAAAAATGATCAGTGACAGAGTTAAAAAGGGGCCGGACAAAACCCCCCATCGTTCGCTTTTTAAAGCTATGGGCTACACAGATGAAGATTTGGCAAGACCTTTAATTGGTGTTGTAAACGCCAAAAGCGAAATTATCCCGGGACATATTCACCTTGACAATATTGCAAGGGCTGTTAAACAGGGTATTTCGGCAGCCGGCGGAACACCTATCGAGGTTCCGGCAATAGGTGTCTGTGACGGTATAGCTATGGGTCATATCGGTATGCACTATTCACTGCCCACAAGAGAGCTTATTGCCGATTCTACGGAATCCCTTGCTATGGCTCACGGTTTTGACGGTCTTGTGCTTATACCTAACTGCGACAAAATCGTTCCCGGTATGCTTATGGCAGCAGCAAGACTTAACATTCCCGCTATTGTAGTAAGCGGCGGTCCTATGCTTGCAGGTCATATGGGCTGCGGCGCAAATATGGAAAAGCTGAGCCTTTCAAAGACATTTGAGGCTGTCGGCGCTTATGAGGCAGGTCTTATAGATGATGAAAAGCTTAAGGAATATGAAGACAAGTCCTGTCCAAGCTGCGGTTCCTGTTCGGGTATGTATACAGCCAACTCTATGAACTGTCTTTCAGAGGTTATAGGTATGGCTCTTCCCGGAAACGGAACAATTCCGGCGGTTTACGGCGACAGAATCGTTCTTGCAAAACATGCAGGTATGCAGATTATGAAACTTGTTGAAAAGGACATAAAGCCCAGAGATATTATGAATGAAAAGGCTTTCAGAAATGCCCTTACTATGGATATGGCATTAGGCTGCTCCACAAACTCAATGCTTCACCTTCCGGCTATTGCCCACGAAGCAGGTGTTGAAATCAACCTTGACATTGCAAACGAAATAAGTGCAAAAACTCCCAACCTTTGCCACCTTGCTCCGGCAGGTCCCAACTATATTGAGGAATTAAATGAGGCAGGCGGAATTCCGGCAGTTATGAAGGAAATCAGCAAGTTAGGTCTTTTAGAGCTTGACAACCCCACCTGTACGCTTAAAACAGTGGGAGAAAATATAGAAAACGCAATAAACAAAAACACGGATATTATACGTACTGTTGAAAACCCCTATTCAACAACAGGCGGCATAGCCGTTTTAAGAGGAAACATTGCCCCCGACGGCTGTGTTGTTAAGCGTTCCGCTGTTGCACCTGAAATGCTTAAGCACTCAGGTCCGGCAAAAGTATTCAATTCAGAGGAAGAATCAATTGCGGCTATTTTCGGCGGCAAGATTGTTTCCGGAGATGTTGTAGTAATTCGCTATGAGGGTCCCAAGGGAGGTCCCGGTATGAGAGAGATGCTTTCTCCTACTTCCGCACTTGCAGGAATGAAACTGGACAAAGAGGTTGCTCTTATAACAGACGGACGTTTTTCGGGTGCCTCAAGAGGTGCCTCAATAGGTCATGTTTCCCCCGAGGCTATGTCAGGCGGTCCCATAGGTCTTGTTCAGGAAGGGGACATTATAGATATTGATATAAACGAAGGAAAAATAACCGCAAGAATTACCGATGAGGAAATGGCGGAAAGACGTAAAAACTATGTTGCACCCGAGCCTAAAATTAAGACAGGCTGGCTTGCAAGATATGCTAAGCTTGTTACCTCAGCCGACAAGGGTGCGGTATTAAACTGATGAAAGGAGTAGTAATATGCTTTTAACAGGTTCCGAAATTCTTATAGAATGTTTAAAGGAGCAGGGTGTAGACGTTGTTTTCGGCTACCCGGGTGGCGCTATATTAAATGTATATGACGCTCTTTATAAGCACGGCAGTGAAATTAAACATTATTTAACATCTCACGAGCAGGGAGCAGCTCACGCAGCCGATGGATATGCCCGTTCAACAGGCAAAGTGGGCGTATGTTTTGCAACCTCGGGTCCCGGAGCAACAAACCTTGTAACAGGTATAGCTACAGCCCAGATGGATTCTATCCCTCTTGTAGCCATAACCTGTAACGTAGGTCTTCTCCTTTTGGGCAAGGACAGTTTCCAAGAGGTAGATATTGCCGGAGTGACAATGCCCATAACAAAGCATAACTATATTGTTAAGGACGTAAACAAATTAGCCGATACAGTTAGAAGTGCTTTTAAAATTGCCGCAGGAGGCAGAAAGGGCGCTGTTCTTATAGACATAACAAAGGACGTAACGGCTAACAAGGCGGAGTATACATATAAATCTCCCGAACATGTTCTTCCCCACACAGATACAATAACGGAAACAGACATAGCAAGAACGGCAGAACTTATTAACAACTCAGAGAAACCTCTTCTTTATGTAGGCGGCGGCGCTGTTGCATCTGATGCAAGAAACGAAATTTTAAACTTTATTGAAAAAACAGATATGCCCATTTGCTCAACATCTATGGGCTTAGGGGTTATCCCCTCTGACCACCCTTCTTATTTGGGTATGATAGGTATGCACGGTACAGTAGGGGCAAACGTAGCCGCTAATGAATGCGACCTGCTTATTTCAGCCGGCGCAAGATTCTCCGACAGAGTAGCCACAAGCGTTAAAAGATTCGCCCCCAATGCCAAAATAGTACATTTAGACATTGACCCGGCGGAAATAAACAAAAATATAAAAACAGATGCCTCTGTTATAGGGGATTTAAAGGAAATCTTCAAACAGCTTAAGCTGAAAACGGGAAGTGTTAAGTTTACCACTTGGAAAGAGGAAATTGTTCACTATCACAAGGAGAATTCTCTTAAATATACCCATGACGAACATCTCCGCCCTCAGTTTATAATCGAGAAGATAAACGAAGTTACAAATGGCGAGGCTATAATCGCCACAGAAGTAGGTCAGCATCAGATGTGGGCTTGCCAGTTTCTTAAAATAAACAAACCCCGTCATCTTTTGACTTCAGGCGGTTTGGGAACAATGGGCTACGGCTTAGGCGCTGCTATAGGGGCTAAAGCAGGAAACCCCGACAAGACTGTCATAAACATTGCCGGCGACGGTTGTTTCTATATGAACAATAACGAACTTGCAACTTCTGTTTTCGGTGATTTACCTGTTATTGAGGTTCTTATAAACAATGAGGTTTTGGGTATGGTAAGACAGTGGCAGACACTTCTCTACGGCCGCCGCTATTCTCACACAACCCTTGATAAGGGAACGGACTTCTGCAAGCTGGCAGAAGCCTACGGTGCACTTTCCTTTGAGGTAACAAAGCCCGAAGAATTTGAGCCGGCTTTAAGAGCAGCTATAGAGTCGGGAAAAACCTGCCTTATAAACTGTATAATCGACAGAGACGAAATGGTTCTGCCTATGATTCCGGCAGGGGCAGCCTGTGACGATATTATAACATTTGACGATATGCGCTGAGTCTCCAAGTCTCCCCTTTTAAGGGGAGATGTCGCACCGAAGGTGTGACAGAGAGGTTCTGAGGCTTGGTACGCCCGAACATCAGGGGGATTTATGAGTGATCGAGGTATAAAAGTCGGAAAATACAACAAAAAAATAAACAATATCTTGGGTCTGGACTTTGACGAGCTGGAAATTTACAGACCCAAGGGACTTTATGCCCATATGAAGAAAAGAAATCACGACAGATGTATTAAATATATAGACAAAATCCCCGAAATTTTGGAAAACCCCGACTATGTAGGTGTAAACCCCACCGAAAACGGCGGCAAATCTCTTGAGTATATAAAACAATATAAGGATAACGTCCTTGTCGGGGTTAAGCTGGATAAAAAGAATAACTATCTCTATGTTTCAACAATGTATGCCATACAAGACGGCAAGATTGAAAGAAGATTATTCAGCGGAAGAATAAAGAGGTTTTTTGAAAACGAACTTGCAAAAATATCATAAAAACTTAAGCCCCAAAACAAGGGGCTTTTATTTTACGGCTTGACAGCCGGCTTATAAGCTGTTACAATCTCAAATACGGAGAGTGTTTTATGAAAAAAATTTTATTATATTTTGTTTTGATAATTGTAGTTTTAGGGCTGGCAGGAGCCTCCTACGCTGTTATGAATATAAAGTATGACGGTGCCAAAGCAAAAATTTATTCCGAAGGTGAGCTTGTGGAAACAATTGAACTTGACAATGTTTCCGAGGGCTATGAATTTACCGTAGAGGGCAAACAGGGGGAAAACATTATAAGAGTGGAACAGGGCAGAATTTGTGTTGTTTCCGCAAGCTGCCCCGACAAGGTTTGTGTAAACCAAGGCTGGATTTCAAACGGAGTTACGCCCATTGTCTGTCTGCCCAACAAGCTTATAATAGAAATTGAAGGAGCGGAGGCAGAGGCAGACGCCGCCGCAAGATGAGGAACACATATGGGAAAGAACAACACACGACACACAGCCTTAATGGCAATGCTCATTGCTGCAGGGCTTATTATATTTTCTCTTGAAAGCCTTATTCCTCCCCTGACACCTGTTCCCGGGATAAAGCTGGGGCTTGCCAATATTGTTACACTGTTTACTCTTTATGCCTTTTCACGGCGTGACGCTTTCTGTGTTATGATTTTAAGAGTGCTTTTGGCAAGTGTCTTTTCCACACAGATTGTCTCACTGTGGTACAGCTTGGCAGGAGGTTTTCTCTGTCTCATGGCAATGAGTATCTGCAAATCATTCTTAAGCGAAGACCTGATGCAGTTTACAAGCGTTGTAGGGGCTGTTTTTCATAATCTGGGTCAGCTTGCCATTGCCGTTTTATTAACGGGCAGCTTAAGCATATTGTGGTATTCCCCCGTACTTATGCTGGGGGGAGTCATATGCGGATTTTTCACAGGTATCGCCTGTAAGCTCGTATATAAAAGAATAAAAACCATATTAAAAATATAGGTATAATCATAACAGCTGCACAGCCCGTATTCCAATGCCGTAAATC
>JAJQBF010000078.1 GCA_021203425.1 Clostridiales bacterium
GGATTTCTTTCCGATTCCAGCAGGCGCTTTGCGAGTGATTTGGCTGAACTGTAACGATTTTTTTGTTTTCATTTTTTCAATAATTTCCGTTGTATTATGTAAAAAATTGATGTATAATCATAATGATAAAGATATTATTGCACTTGTTTTTTAAAGGAGTTGAGTATATGAAGAGCAATAAAATTTTACTTTATTCGGCAATAACGGCAGTCAGCCTTAATATTCTGTCTGCATCTGCTGTTTACGGAGCCGATACACAGGAGGTTCCCGTTTATGTAAACGGAACACAGGCAGCGGTCGGAGTAGTTGTTGACGGAAGAACGCTTGTCGGCTTAAGAGGCGTTTTTGAAACTGTGGGAGCAGAGGTCAGCTATGACGCCGAAGAAAAGAGCGCTGTTATTAAGACAGATGAAACCGAGGTTAAAATAACGGCAGGAAGTGATATTATGAAGGTTAACGATAATGAAATTGAACTTGACGTGGCGGCTCAAATTACAGAGGGTTCTATGATGATTCCCGTAAGAGCCGTAAGCGAGGCAATAGGCGCCGAGGTGGGCTATGACCCCGAAACAAAAGCAGTCAGCATAACCACAGAGAGCGCTGAAGAGACTGAAACGGCATTTTCGAAAATCGACAGCACGAAATGGCAGTATAACGAGGAAAGCGGTGTTTACTGGCAGATAGGGATTCAATATTGCGCTGACCCCGTTGATTTGACATATGAAACACTGGGTATATTTGTTTCCGAGGCATATATGGACGCTGAGGATAACGGCGACGGAACCTACACCTGTAAGGTAAACACAACAGGAGAGGTAAAGGGCTATACAAGCGAAACAGCGCCTATGGTTATTCCCGTAAATACTCCGGGCTACAGTGCTATGTCGGCGCCGACGGCTTATGTCAGCGGAGCCGAAAGCTATACAAATGAGGGTTTTATTTATGTTAATGCCGGCTGCAGAGGAAGAGATCACGGTGCACCGACGGGAATAACAGACCTTAAGGCAGCTGTAAGATTTATAAGATATTCGGGAGAAAATATCCCCGGAAGTACAGACCGTATTTTCACCTTCGGTATGAGCGGCGGCGGAGCACAGAGCGCCCTTATGGGAGCAACGGGAAACAGCGAACTTTATACACCTTATTTACAGGCGATAGGGGCTGTGGAAGGTTACAGTGACGCTGTTGCCGGGTCTATGTGCTGGTGTCCCATAACAAATCTTGACTATGCAGATGCGGCATATGAATGGAATATGGGTGTTACAAGAGAGGGTTTAACCGAAGAAGAACAGGCGCTTTCAGACGGGCTTGCCGAGGCTTACGGCAAATATATAAACAGCTTGGGTCTTAAAGACAGCGACGGAAATGTTCTTACACTTGAAGAATCGGAAAGCGGAATTTATCAGGCAGGCAGCTATTATGACTATATTAAGGAGGTTATAGAAACGTCTCTTAACCATTTCTTAAGTGATACAGAATTTCCCTACACGCCTTCTTCAGGCGGCGGCGGTTTCGGCGGCGGCAGAGACTTAGGCGGAAATTTCGGAGGAGACTTCGGCGGAGAACATGAAGGCGGCAATATGAGAATAGAAGATATGGATGGTATTGCACGTACGGAAACAGCTGAAGAAACAGATGAAAGCACATATGAAACCGCCGAAGACTATATAGATTCATTAAACAGCGAAGGCGAATGGATTATATATGACAGCGAAACAAATACGGCAAGGATAACAAGCGTTGAAGACTTTGTTAAAAACTGTAAGAAGGCATCAAAGAAGCTAGGCGCTTTTGACCAGCTTGATAAGGGTCAGGGCGAAAACACACTTTTTGGTTACGGCGACGGAAACGGCGCTCATTTTGACAGCGTTATGTCAGAACTTTTAGCCGGAACGGAATATGAGGCTGCTTTTGAGGAGGATCTTTCCAAAACCGATTCTGTGGGGAATACAGTTGACACAAGGCTTGATATGTATACACCTCTTTATTATGTAAGCGAGGCTTACGACGGATACGGCACGGCAGATGTTGCCGAATTTTGGAGAATCAGAACAGGCATAAACCAAAGTGACACAGCCCTTTCTACAGAGGTGAATCTTGCCCTTGCTCTTCAAAACTACGGCAGAGATGTCGACTTTGAAACCGTTTGGGCACAGGCTCACGTTGAGGCGGAAAGAACAGGCAGTTCAAGCGAAAATTTTGCGGAATGGGTAAACAGCTGTCTTAAGTAACTCTTTTTCTGTGGATTTTTTTGAAAAAACAAAAAAAGTGCTTGTAATCGTCGGGAAAATGTGGTATTATTATTTTTGCGTATAAATTTTCGTATGTTTAACGCTTATTACACACACAGCTTTTTTCTGCGGCGCCGTGCTTAAGGGCTTATGTCTTTAGGTTGCCGCTGTATGCTGTGGAGGTTTAACTAAAGGAGGATTTTAAAATGAGTGTTATTACAATGAAACAGCTTTTGGAAACGGGCGTTCACTTCGGTCACCAGGCAAGACGTTGGAACCCTAAAATGGCAGAATATATTTTTGCCGAAAGAAACGGTATCTATATTATCGACCTTCAGAAGACAGTTAAGATGGTTGAAGATGCTTACAACGCAGTAGCCGAAATCACAAAAGACGGCGGTGAACTTCTTTTTGTAGGTACAAAGAAACAGGCTCAGGATTCTATCAGAGAAGAGGCAACTCGCTGCGGTATGAATTATGTAAGCGAAAGATGGTCCGGCGGACTTCTTACAAACTTTGAAACAACAAAGTCAAGAATCAAGAGACTTAAAGAGCTTGACACAATGATTGAAGACGGAACAATGGACGTACTTCCCAAGAAGGAAGTTGCCAAGCTTATGCATGAAAAGGAAAAGCTTGAAAGAAGTATCGGCGGTATCAAAGAAATGAAGAGAGTTCCCGATGTTATCTTTATTGTTGACCCCCGGAAGGAACACCTTGCTGTTGCCGAGGCTCATAACCTTGATATTCCCATTGTTGCTATTGTTGATACAAACTGCGACCCTGAGGAAGTTGATTATGTTATCCCCGGAAATGACGATGCAATTCGTGCCGTAAAGCTTATTTCTTCAAGAATGGCTGACGCTGTTATCGAATCACGTCAGGGTACTGCAAATGACGCAGGCGAAAACACAGAAGAATCAGACGCTGCTGCTTCTGAATAATTGATATAATTGATTTAACGGAGGTATAAATATTATGGCTGTTACTGCTGCTATGATTAAAGAATTAAGAGGTTTATCCGGAGCAGGTATGAGTGCCTGCAAGAGTGCTCTTGTTGAGGCTGACGGAAATATGGACGCTGCATTTGACATTCTTCGTAAGAGGGGTGCTGCTACAGCTGAAAAGAAAGCCGGCAGAATTGCCGCTGAAGGTTTAAGCCTTCCTTATATAACAGAAGACGGAGAGGTTGCTGTTGTTGTAGAAGTAAACTCGGAAACAGACTTCGTTGCCAAAAACCAGAAATTCCAAGACTATGTTCTTGATGTTGCTAAGCAGGCTGCATCTTCAAAGGCTGCTGATGTTGACGGACTTCTTACGGAAACATGGATTGGCGACAGCTCAAAAACAGTAAACGAAGCTCATATCGAAATGATTTCGACAATCGGTGAAAAGCTTGCTATCAGACGTTTTGAAAGACTTGTAAACGACGGTTCAAGCCTTTTTGTAAGCTATGTTCACGCAGGCGGAAAAGTTGCTGTTCTTCTTGAAGTTACAACAGACGTTAAGAATGATAATGTTGTTGAGATGGGTAAAAATATCTGTATGCAGATTGCCGCAATGAGCCCTAAATTTGTTGACAGAGGAGAAATCTCCGAAGACTTTATAGCTAAAGAAAAGGCTATTCTTATCGACCAGGCTAAGAACGACCCCAAGAATGCCAATAAGCCCGAAAATATTATCGAAAAGATGATTATCGGTCGTCTTAACAAGGAATTCAAGGAAATGTGTCTTGTTGATCAGGAATATGTTAAAGATGATAAAATGTCTGTAGGTCAGTATGTTGCGTCTGTAGCTAAAGCAGAAGGCGGCAGCATCGCCCTTAAGAAATTTATCCGCTATGAAACAGGTCAGGGTCTTGAAAAGAAAAACGAAGACTTCGCTGCAGAAGTAGCAAAGGCTATGGCTTAAAAATAAAAACAGATGTTAACAAAGAGCAGCTTTAAAAGGGCTGCTCCTTTTGTTATGAAAGAAATCCGACTTGTTTCGGGCTGAACAGTAACGATTTCATAAATGAGTATTAAAAATAATTTAAATTATTGACTTTTTCGGGATTTATAGTATAATTGAGGTTATGATGGTTTTTGTATATGTTTTGGGATATACAATGTTTTAAGGAGTGGAGAATATGGAGCAGAGTTCCGGTAAAGGGGCTATGGCTAAGGATACGGTTATATATATGCTTGCAAAGGGCTGTGAAGGTATAGTCGGGGTTTTAACTGTTTCGGCTATGTCGAGAATTTATGTCGCCGAGCAAATGGGTGTGTATGCGGCGGTTAATATAGCCGTTACGACAATAGCTATGTTTGCCTGTCAGTGGCTTGTGCAGTCTGTTATGCGATATATAAACAAATATGAAATGAGCGGCTCACTTCGTGAATTTTACTCAACGGCTTTTTTCTCTTGGGTCAGAGTAAATTTGGCTATTATATTCTTAGCGGCTGTCTTCCTTATTTTTATAAAAAACACCGGAGGCAGCTTTCTTGAAACCTACAGTATGCCCGTTTTAATTTCTGCCAGCTTTATGTTTATAACCTACAGCTCCGCCCAGCTCGTTATAGCTATGCTTGCGGCTGTAAGGCGTGCCAAAACAAACCTGTTTTTGTCTGTTGTAAACATATGCGGAAAACTTATTCTTCTTGTTTTGTTTAACAAGCTTTGGGGACCGAGGGTTGAATTCATATTTATAAGCTATTGTCTCTTAGATATGTTTTCCACAGTCTTCGGTGTATATAAGCTGGATATGTTTAAATATATCGACCCCAAGGGCTTTGACAAAGAGGTTTTCGGCGATCTTTTCGCCTACGGATTTCCCCTTATGGGGAACCTTATAACAACCCAGATTTTAAATAAATCGGATATATATATAATTACCTTTTTTAAAGGTGAAAGTTCAGCGGGAATTTATTCCACAAACTATTCTCTTGTTTCCTCAGCCCTCACTATGCTTTCGGCGGCGGTTATGAGAGGAAGTTATCCTACAATACTGCGCACTTGGTCGGAGGGAAAGAAGGAACAAGCCGGAAAGCTTGTAAACGAAGCCGTCAGAATGTACCTTGTTTTAGGGGTGCCTGCTGTCTGCGGAGTTTTTGCCCTTCAGGACGTCATAAGCGGGGTTTTGTTTGCTCCCGAATATCACAGCGGAAATATAATAATGGGACCTGTTGCCTTAGGTATGTTTTTTCTTGCGGTGACGGAATACAGTATTAAGGGCTGGGAGCTTAACGCTATGACGAAACAGATTTTTTACAGAAGTCTTATCGGCGGTGTTATAAACGTAGCCGTAAATATTATATTCGTGCCGGTTTTCGGAATCATAACAGCCGCTGTTTCTACGTTTATAGGCTTTTTTGCTTATTTTCTTCTTGCACGTTTCGGCACGAGAAAGCTGCTTAAATTCAAACTTCCCATGAAGACCTATATAAGAATAATAGGCAGCGGACTTATTATGTGGCTTGTGCTTATGATTATAAAAAATATTTTGCCTGAAAATATTATTACTTTGGGAGTAATGGTTGTTTTGGGTATGATTATATATTCTGGAACACTTATTTTGAGCGGTGAGGTAAAAGAGGAGCTTGCTGCTGTTTTAAAAAAAGAAAGGAAGGTCAGTATGAAAAGTATTTGTGTAATAGGTATAGGCTATGTGGGTCTGCCCACAGCGGCAATGTTTGCATCAAAAGGTCACAGGGTTGTCGGCTTTGATGTAAACAAAAAAGCCGTCAATGCACTTAATAAAGGTAAAATTATAACAGAAGAACCGGGGCTTGCAGAGCTTGTAAAGGAAGTTGTTTCTTCCGGAAATCTTGTGGGTTCGACAGAGTGCCCCGAAGACTGCGATGTTTATATCATTGCCGTTCCCACACCTATTAATCCCGATAAAACAGCGGATATGAGATATGTTGAATCCGCCACAAGGTCAATCGTTCCCTGTTTAAGAGAGGGAAATGTTGTTGTTCTTGAGTCTACATCACCTCCGAGAACAGTTGAAGATCTTATGCTCCCCATACTTTCCGAATCCGGATTTAAAATGGGCGAAGACGTTTACGTTGCCCATTCTCCCGAGAGAATTCTGCCCGGTCAGATTTTATATGAGCTGAGAACAAACAGCCGTATTGTCGGCGGCATAAACGAAAAGTCATCACAGGTTGTTAAAGAGCTTTACGAAAGTATCTGTGAGGGAGAAATATGTCTTACAACAGCCACAACTGCGGAAATGTGTAAGCTTATGGAAAATACATTCAGAGACGTAAATATAGCTTTGGCAAACGAGCTTGCCAAAATGTCAGAAGAACTGGGTGTAAACGCATGGGAGGTTATAAGCCTTGCCAACAAACACCCCAGAGTAAATTTACATCAGCCCGGACCCGGTGTAGGCGGTCACTGCATAGCCCTTGATCCATGGTTCCTTGCTGAAAAGAGCGAAAATGCCCACCTTATTCACCAGGGAAGACTTATAAACGACTCTATGCCTAAGTATGTTCTTGAAAAAATGAGAACGGCTTTGGGAGGCTTTAACGGTCAGCTTGTAACTCTTTTGGGTGTTACATACAAGCCCAACATCGATGACGTAAGAGAATCACCTATTATGAAACTGTGGAGTCTTTTGAAAAAAGAAAATGTTGCTGTAAATGCCTGTGATTCTCACGCAAATGAAAAAATCGGCTGTATAAATGACATCTATTCGGCCTGTTACAGAGCGTCAATGGTTGTTCTGTGTGTAAACCATAACGAATTTAAGAATATTGATTTTGATAAATTGAAGGAGGTTATGTCGGGAGACATAATACTCGATACCCGTAATTTCTTTGACAAAGATTTGCTCGAAAGCAAGGGCTTCAATTATATACTCCTCGGCAACGGAAGATAAGATGAAAAAAGTTCTTATAATCGCTAACCAGTTTCCCCCTATGGGAGGTTCGGGAGTTCAGCGCAGCGTTAAATTTGTAAAAAATTTAAGATATTTTGACTATGAGCCGGTTGTTCTCACACGAGAAGTGGGAAATATGCCCGTTAAGGACGAAACTCTTCTTAAGGATATTCCCGAAGGGGTTAAAATTTACAGAACAAAAGCCTATGAGGCGCCGGAGCTTAAGGGTATATTCAGAATTCCCGGAAAGGTTTTGGGAAAGCTGACAATTCCCGATTCTGCTTATTACTGGTATAAGGCGGCAAGGAAAAAAGCCCTTAAAATAATAAAGGACGAAGGTATAGAAATAGTTTACACAACCTCCGCTCCCTATTCCGGCCATCTTTTGGGACTGTATATTAAAAAGAAAACAGGCTTGAAGTGGGTTGTAGACTTCAGAGACGAGTGGACGAACAATCCCTATACTCTTGACAGCCCTTATAACCCTATAAGGACGAAAATAGAAAAGGGAATGGAGAAAAAGGTTGTTACAAGGGCAGACAGAATTATAGCAAATTCTTCTGTTATGCGTGCCAACTTTATAAAAAACAATCACTTAAACGGCGACAACTTCTATGTTATATCAAACGGCTATGACAAAGAAGACTTTGAACACCTTGACTTAACGCCCCCCGATAATTCCGAATTTACTCTTGTCTATACCGGCGCTCTTTACGGCAGAAGAAAGCTGGACGTCTTCTTTCAGGCTCTTTCCGAGCTTATAGCCGAAAACAAAATAGACAAAAATAAGATAAAGGTTCAGCTTATAGGAAATTATCACAAGGATAAGCTGCAGGCGCAAATCGACAGTTTCGGTCTTACGGGGGTTATTGAAATCGTAGGCTATGTTCCCCATGACGAATGTATAAAGAAACAGCTTTCAGCCGACTGCCTTCTTTTAATAGAAGGCGGCGGCAGAGGAGCCGATGCTTTCTATACGGGAAAGGTTTTCGAATATATGAACACAGGCAGACCCGTTCTTTCCCTTCTTCCCGAGGGAGTAGCCAAAGACTTGGTTATTAAAAGCGGAATCGGGCTTGTTTCCGAAACTTCAGATGTAAACGGAGCAAAAAGCAATCTGCTTAAATATTATAAAGACTGGGAAAAAGGAAAATTAACCTTTAAAGGAAACAGAAAGGTTATTGACAGATATGAGAGAAAGGTTTTGACGTGTAAACTGGCAAAAATATTTGATAAGTAAGACAGAAGGCGGTTTATATGAAAAAATATAAAATTTTGCTGTGGATATTGATAATTATTATGCTTGCCATTATTTTCGCTTTTTCATGTCAGTCAAGTGAAAAGTCGGTTGCTTTAAGCCGTGCCGTTGCACAGGAGCAGCAGAATATTACCGCTAAAATTGTTGAAACCGACACAACGGAAATAACCGACTTTATTGTTAAACATATAAGGTCTATGGCTCACTGTATATTATATTTATGTCTTGCCATACTTGTTTTTATGCAGTGCAGATTTTACGGGCTTAAACCCGTTTATGCCTTTGTTCTTTCTTTGTCATGCTGTTTTTTGTACGGCTTAACCGATGAATTTCACCAAAGATTTACAGAGGGCAGAACATCTTGTATGGAAGATGTAATTAAAGATACTTTCGGCGCCTTTGTCGGCAGCACTCTGTGCTGTATTAAGGAAAAACTGTTTAAAATTTTTAAGGGAGTAAGGAAATGAAGGTAATTCATTTTATATCGGGAGGAGACACCGGAGGGGCAAAAACCCATGTTCTTTCTCTTCTGAAAAATCTTTTAAAACTGAATATAGATGTTTCCCTGCTCTGTATTATGGAGGGGGTTTTTACAGAGGAAGCAAAGGAACTGGGTATTCCCGTAAAAATTATTCCTCAGGAAAAACGCTATGATATTACTGTTTTCGGGAAAATCGCCGAATATATAAACAACAGCGGCGCCGACCTTGTTCACTGTCACGGCGCAAGGGCAAATTATATAACTCTGTTTATAAGACACAAGGTTAAAATCCCTATGATTACAACCCTTCACAGTGACTATAAGCTTGACTTTGCGGGGAATTTCAAGAAAAATCTTATATACACCCCTATGAATGCCTTTGCACTGAGAAAATTTTCCTATATACTGACTATTACGAAGTCTTTCAGAGATATGATGGAAAAAAGAGGTTTCAAGGCTGAAAGACTTAAAGTTATTTATAACGGCATAGATATGGAAAATGTTCCTCCGGTTATAAGTAAGACGGAATTTTTGGAAAAATACTGCCCGGGTGAAGTCAAAAATAAACTTCTTGTAGGCATAGCCGCAAGATTTCAGGCTGTTAAAGGCGTCGATGTTTTCATAAAGGCAGCCGAAAGAGTTTTAAACAAAAGAAATGACACAGCCTTTCTTATCGCCGGCGACGGCGATGACAGCGAAACTCTCAAGAACTATGTTAAGGAGCATAATATAAAGGGGATTTACTTTTTAGGTCAGCTGCCCTATGACGTTATAGACAGCTTTTACAATGCCCTTGACATAAACGTGCTTTCAAGCTATTCCGAAAGCTTTCCCTATGCCCTGTTAGAGGGAGGACGAAGAAAAAGAGCCTCTGTTTCAACCCTTGCCGGGGGAGTTGCGGAGATGATAGACAACGAAAAAACAGGTCTTTTGTCCCCTGTGGGAGACTTCGAAAAGCTTGGGGACAACATAGACAGACTTTTAAGCGACGAGGGCTTAAGAAATATGCTGGGGAAGAATTTTTACAACAAAATAAACAGCGATTTTTCCCTTGTGTCTATGGCTAAAAGACACGTTAAAATATACAGCGAGGTAATTGAAAATGAAAAAGCATAAATTTAATATTGTAGATATTATAGTTTTGATTGTGGTTATAGCGGTTATTGCCGCCGTAATTTACAGAGTTTTCAGTACAAGTCACAATGTAGGGGACAATAATCTTCTTTCGGAAGAACAGTATATGTATGTAGAGCTTTACGCAAACCAGGTTGTTCCCGAGGCTGTGGATACATTACAGCCCGGAGATCTTCTCGTGGCAAACGGAAAGCAGACGACAGGCGAAATTGTATATGTTGAGGCTGAGCCTGCCGCATATATAGGTGTAGACTCCGACGGAAACACTGTCCTTACGCAGCACCCCCTTTGGAAGGATCTTCACGTTATAATAAGAGATAAGGTAAACCCCTCAGAGGTAACATTAAAGGCAGGAGAACAGGAAGTCAGAGTAAACTACACTTATATTCTGAAAACACAGCAGTTTGAAGGCAATTCAAAGGTTAGAAATATTGAGTTTGTTCCCGTTGATGAGGCTGAAAGCATAAATCCGGAAACAATGTTCGGAGATATGTCAAGCTATACAGAGGAATAAAGCCTGACTTCGGGGTGATTTTATGAATTTTAAAGAAAGCTTAACAGGCAGCTTTATATTTTGGCTTTTGGGCGCCTACGGCGAAAGCAAATTTAAAAAAAATTGCGAAAACTTTGCCGGACTTGTTAAAAGCAGATTAATTTACAGGGCTTTGCGGAAATATGTACATTCCGGTGCCTATGTTTTAGACAGCGGAATTGTCGGCATGTTTAACAGCATACTTGCCGCTTTCGGAAAGCTCTGCGATAAAGCCGAGGGTCTTTTAGAGGACAGCTTTATATGCCGCCTTTTAAAGAAAGTTACAGGCTGTAAAGAGATATTTTTATATATTCTTATAGCCTACCCTTTTTCCGACCTTATTATAAGAAAAACAGCCGGAATTTTAGCCGGTCCCTGGGACGAGCTTTATTTTTTCGAACTTATCCTTTTGCTTGTTCTTGACTTTATATATAACCATAAGGGCAGAAAATATGTTGTTTCTCCGCTGAACTTACCTGTAATTATATTTTTGGCGGTTATGTTCGGCTGTTACTTTGTTGTTTCTCCCGACAGAACAATCGGCTTTGAGGGAATGAGAGCAGTCTGTGAATATATATTTTGGTTTTTCCTTGTACTTAAGCTCTGCGACAGTGACAAAATCGGCAAAAGGCTGTGTATCTGTCTTTTTATTGTTATAGGCATAATGGCTATACATGGAATTTATCAATATATCGTTGCTGTGCCTATGCCCTCTTCATGGGTAGACCACAACGAAGCCGGAGTAAGAACAAGAGTTTACTCTATTCTTACAAGTCCCAATGTTTTGGGAAGTCTTTTTACACTGACAATTCCCATAGGTGTCGGACTGTTTTTAGAAGAATCAAACAAGGTTAAAAAAGCCTTTTACGGCTGTTTGCTTTTATGTATGCTTACGTCTCTTGCTTTTACATTTTCAAGAGGGGCTTGGATGGGTTTTATGGCGGCGGTCATTGTGTTTGTATTATTTTATGATGCAAGACTTCTTCTTCCGGTTTTGGCTTTGGCAGCTTTGGCTGTTTTCCTTGTTCCCGAGGTGGGAAACAGAATAAGCTATATGCTCAGCGCCGATTATATAGAATCCTCTATGAACGGAGGAAGACTTATAAGATGGATAGACGGACTTGCGGTTTGGTCATACGGAAAGCTGACAGGTGTAGGCTTAGGTCATTTCGGCGGTGCCGTTGCCATAAATCACGGTATGCAGTATTTAGTGGGTGAAGACTATGTCGAAACCTTTTATATGGATAACTATTATTTAAAAACGATGATAGAAACGGGAATTGTGGGGCTTGCCGCCTTTATATTCCTTATGTATCAGGTGTTTATAAGCTCCATAAGAGCCGTAAAAATCTCTTCGGAGAACAAATATTTAAAAATCGGCATAATGTCGGGACTTTTCGGAATAATTATTCACAACCTTGTTGAAAACATTTTCGAGGTTCCCCTTATGTCAACGGAATTTTGGGTTTTTGCTGCGGTTTTGATGTCCTTCTGGTACAGAAAGGCGAATGAAAGCAAAGATAAAGCCGCATAAACGCTTAAAAGAAAAGAGAGAATGCTATGACAGAGGTACTTATAACGGGATACCACGGTTACGGAAATTACGGCGATGAAGCCACTCTTTTGGCTATAAAAGAGGGCATAGAAAAAATGAATGCAGACGTCAAAATTACCGCACTTTCTTATAATCCCGAATTTACAAAAACTGAATATGGTATAAATGCCGTACAGAGATTTAATGTTTTTAAAGTATTTTGGGCAGTTTTTAAGAGCAAGGTTGTAGTTTCCGGAGGAGGCACTCTTCTTCAGGATATTTCAAGCACACGTTCTCTTTTCTATTATCTCGGTATAATTAAGCTGGCAAAACTCTTGGGCAAAAAGGTTATGGTTTATGCCAACGGAATCGGTCCCGTAAATAAAGAGTCAAACCGAAAGCTTATAGGCAGAATCGTAAACAAGGTAGACATTATAACCCTGAGAGAAGAGCCCTCTTTAAATGATTTGGTAAGTATGGGGGTAACAAAACCGCCTACCTACGTTACGGCAGACCCTGCCTTTAATCTTACTTCGGAATCGGACGAAAGAGCCGAAGAGATTCTTTTGCAGGAGGGAATACCCACAGACAAACCCCTTGTGGGGGTTGCCGTAAGAGACTGGAAGAAGGCTAAATACGGCGATGAATATATAAGAGAAATTGCCATAGCCTGCGACAGCCTTATAAGAAACGGAAACAATGTTCTCTTTATACCTATGCAGTATAAAACAGACTCCGAATTTTCACGAAAAGTAATGGACAATATGGAAGAAGAAAGCTATATTTTAAAACAGCCTTATAAGCCCAAGGAAATTATGGCTGTTATAGGAAAGCTTAAACTGACTATAGGTATGAGACTTCATTCTCTTATTTTCAGCAGCGTTAAAAACGTGCCTATGCTGGGAATTATATATGACCCCAAGGTGGAATATTATATTGATGTTTTGGGAATGGACACAGCGGCGGATATAAGAAACGAAAGACTTTTGGGAGCCGATATTGTCAGGCTTGCAGACAATATATTTAAAAATTACGATGATTATAAAAAATTATTAAACGACAGAACAGCGCCCCTTTTGGCAAAGGCTAAGAAGAACGACAAGTTTTTGAAGGAGCTTATAAAAAAAGCATAACTTTTTACGAAAGGAGAAAATATGTCAGGAATTTGTACAATTATGGATGTACCCTTTAACAACCTGAGTATGACAGAGGCTGTGGGTATTACATTAATCAACTTAAAAGAAAGAAAAAAGACTATTATATATACCCCTAACCCGGAAATGGTTATGGCGGCGCAAAAAGACAGAGAACTTATGCAGGTTTTAAACTCCGCCGATTTACTTATTCCCGACGGAATAGGCGTGGTTAAGGCATCAAAGTTTTATCACAACCCCATAAAAGAGAGAGTTGCCGGCTGTGACCTTATCGAAGAGGTTTTTGCCAGAGTAAAGACAACGGTAAACACTGTTTATTTCCTCGGCGGTGCAGAGGGAGTTGCTGAAAAAGCCAAGCAGAAAATGCAGAGAAAATACAGAGGACTGACAATTTCGGGAACTCATCACGGCTATTTTAAAGACGGTTCTCCCGAAGAAAGGGAAGTAATCGATGAAATAAACAGACTTAACCCCGAAATTCTTCTTGTAGGCTTAGGTTTTCCCAGACAGGAAAAATGGATAGCCAAACACAGGGACAAGCTTAACTCAATTATAATAATGGGTGTAGGCGGCAGCTTTGACATTTTAAGCGGAAACACAAAAAGAGCGCCGGAGTTCTACAGAAACCACGGTCTTGAGTGGTTTTACAGACTTATTACACAGCCCACACGTTTTAAAAGAATGCTTGTGCTGCCTGTATTTTTAGTAAGAGCCATAGGCGAAAGAATCGGCGCAAAAATCGAATTTAACGGCGATAAGGTGTCTATAAAAAGGGCAAACAGCAAAAAACGCAAAAGAAGTTCCGGCTCTTCAAAGAGCACAAATAACAGAGAAGGAAACAGAGAGAGAACTCCAAGGAGAACAAAAGGAAGTAAGTAAAAATGGAAATATGGGTTTTACTTGTTATATTATACGGAATTTTAAAGGGCTTAAGGGATCTTTTTAAGAAAAAAGCCCTTGAAAAAAGCGAGGTTATGGAGGTTTTGTTCTTCTTCTCACTCCTCGCTTTTTTATTTGTAACCCCAAGCGCAAAGGAAGCCTTTAAGCTTGATATGTCATACATAGGGTTTATAGCCCTTAAGACATTTTTCGTTTTCAGTGCTTGGATATGCGACTTTAGGGCAATTAAGAAAATTCCCGTAAGCCTTTACGGTGTGTTGGATTTATCGGGAGTTTTATTTTCAACCTTTATGGGTGTAGGGCTTTTAAACGAGTCTTTAAGCGTAAATCAGATTATAGGTCTTTGTATAGTGCTTATAGGTTTGTTTTTAGTTAACTACCAAAAGAACGAAACAGGGGAGAAGGCAAAACCGAAATATGTTATTATGGCTGTTTTAAGCTGTGTTTTAAACGCATCAAGCGGAGTTATGGATAAGGTTCTTATGCAGCATATGGAAAGTGCCCAGCTGCAGTTTTGGTTTATGTTTCTTATGCTTGTATTCTACGGGCTTTACATAATTGTTACAAGAACCAAAATAAGCCTTAAGTCGGTTTATAAAAACTACTGGATTCTTTTAATAGCCCTTACTTTGGTTATAGGTGACAGAGCGCTGTTTTATGCAAACGCCGCAGAGGGCAGCAGCGTCTCCGCTATGACCCTTATAAAACAGTCTGCCTGTTTTATAACTATTTTAGGCGGCAGGTTCATTTTTAAGGAAGAAAATATACTTAAAAGACTTCTCTGTGCAGCGCTTATTCTTTTCGGCATAGTTATTTCGGTTATTTGAAGCGGTGGTTTGCAAAAGTTACAATTAAGCCTAAATATCGGCGCTGTTTTACAGCTGAATTGTAACCGGTCTTATCCTATTTATAAATTTTTTGTGAATTTTTTATTGACTTTTATTTTAATATAAGTTATAATATTTTCCTGTGAGCGGATATGGCGGAATTGGCAGACGCGCCGGACTTAGAATCCGGTTCTTCATGAGTGCAGGTTCAAGTCCTGTTATCCGCAGCTGAGGAAAATAGTTGTTCTCATTAATATATATTAATATGCAGACGTATCGAAGCGGTCATAACGAGCTTGACTCGAAATCAAGTAGCCTTCTTTTAGGCTCGTGGGTTCGAATCCCACCGTCTGCGTTTTTAAACAGGGCTGTTGATTCATAGCTGTTTTTGAATCGACAGCTTTTATAGTATGCGGTTTATACGTTTACTTGCCGAAATCCTTAATTCATAAGTAAAAAAATTTGAAATCTATTGCAAACATACCTTTTTTAGATTATAATGTATTAAGAAATATTTTAGGAGAGGCAGGAGAACTATGTTTGATGTTTTGAAAACAGAGGGACGAGCCAAAAGAGGGCGGCTTACCACTGTTCATGGGGTTATTGAAACCCCTGTGTTTATGAATGTAGGGACTTTGGCGGCTATTAAGGGAGCCCTCAGCTCAATAGATTTAAAGGAAATAGGTACTCAGGTTGAGCTTTCCAATACTTATCATCTTCATCTCCGCCCGGGAGACAAGGTTATAAGACAGCTGAGAGGTCTTCATAAGTTTATGAACTGGGACAGACCTATTTTAACCGACAGCGGAGGTTTTCAGGTTTTTTCCCTTACTTCTCTGAGAAAAATTAAGGAAGAGGGGGTTTATTTTAACTCCCATATTGACGGCAGGAAAATTTTTATGGGTCCCGAAGAAAGTATGACAATTCAGTCTAACTTAGGCTCTACTATTGCAATGGCTTTTGATGAATGTCCTCCTTCTGTGGCAGATAAAAAATATATTTCCGACTCCGTCGACAGAACCACAAGATGGCTTGAAAGATGTGTCAGAAAAATGAAGGAGCTTAATTCACTTGAAGACACCGTAAACCCCCATCAGATGCTTTTCGGCATAAACCAGGGGGGAGTTTATGAGGATATAAGAATAAGACACGCTAAAGAAATAAGTCAGTTTGACCTTGACGGATATGCTGTGGGAGGGCTTGCCGTTGGGGAAAGCACAGAGGAAATGTACAGAATTTTAGAGGAAACCGTGCCTTATTTGCCTAAAAACAAGCCTGTATATTTAATGGGCGTCGGTACGCCGGAAAATATACTTGAGGCTGTCGAAAGGGGAGTTGACTTTTTCGACTGTGTTCTTCCGGCAAGGAACGGAAGACACGGAAATTTGTATACATCTAAGGGCAAGCTTAACCTTATGAATGCCAAATATGAGCTTGACGACAGACCTGTTGAAGAAGGCTGCGGCTGTCCCTGCTGTAAGAATTTCAGCAGAGCATATTTAAGACATTTGTTTAAGGCAAAGGAGATGCTTGCTATGCGCCTTGCCGTCCTTCATAATTTATATTTTTACAATAAGCTTACCGCCGAAATAAGACAGGCTCTTGATGAGGGGCGGTTTGCCGAATATAAAAGGACAAAATTAGAAGGGTTTAAGGAAAATTAAAGGAAGGGGTGTCCGGTTCGGGCGTGGTACCGCAAGCATCTCTCCGTCACACTGCCGTGTGACACCTCCCCTATTAAGGGGAGGCTTGAAAAAATGAAAAAGGAGAAAACACTATGGCTGAAATTAAAAGAATTTATGTTGAAAAAAGAGAGGGCTGCAATATTGAGGCAGCAAGCTTTTTTGAAGATGTTAAGGAAAATCTTGAGCTTAAGGGGCTTAAGGGTGTCAGAATTTTAATCAGATATGACGTTGAGGGCATAAGTGACGAATATTTTGACGAGTGTAAAAACACTATTTTTTCCGAACCCCCTGTTGACATACTTTATGAGGAAAAATATGAAAAAGCAGATGACGAAGTGAGCTTTGCCGTTGAATATCTTCCCGGTCAGTTTGACCAGAGAGCAGACTCTGCTATGCAGTGTGTTCAAATTGTAACGGGAGAGGACAGACCTCTTATAAACTGTGCCAAGGTATATGTTTTAAAAGGCGATTTAACAGCAGATGAGGTTACGGCTGTCAAAAAATACTGCATAAACCCTGTTGATTCAAGAGAGGCAGCACTTGAAAAGCCCAAGAGTCTTAAGCTGGAACACCCCGAGGCTGAAGACGTAAAGTACTTTGAGGGCTTTACGGATATGAGCGAAGAAGAAATCGTTAAAATGAGAAACGATTTGGGTCTTGCTATGAGCGACGAAGATCTTCTTTTCTGCCGGGAGTATTTCAGAGATACTGAAAAGAGAAACCCGACGGTTACGGAAATAAGGGTTATTGACACATATTGGTCAGATCACTGCCGCCATACTACATTTGCTACGAATTTACAGAATGTTAAAATAGAAGAAAGCAAATACAAAGAAAAAATCGAAGAGGCTTTTAAGCTTTATTTAAGCGAAAGAGAGCGTCTGGGCAGAACAAAGCCTGTTTGTCTTATGGATATTGCCACACAGGGGGTAAGATCTCTTAAAGAAATGGGCAAGCTGCCGGCGTTAGATGAAAGCGAGGAAATTAATGCCTGTTCAATAGAGGCAAAGGTTAATATTGACGGACATGACGAAGACTTTCTTATAATGTTTAAAAATGAAACCCATAACCACCCGACGGAAATTGAGCCTTTCGGTGGGGCGGCTACCTGTCTCGGCGGCGCTATAAGAGATCCTCTTTCGGGCAGAGCCTATGTTTATCAGGCTATGAGAGTTACGGGCTGCGCCGACCCCAGAAAAGCCGTTAAAGACACAATCCCCGGAAAGCTGCCTCAGAGAAAGCTTACAAGAGGGGCTGCCGCCGGTTATTCTTCATACGGAAACCAAATCGGTCTTGCTACAGGTCAGGTTGTTGAAATCTACGATGAGGGCTATGTGGCTAAAAGAATGGAAATAGGAGCTGTTATTGCGGCGGCTAAGAAGGAAAACGTTATAAGACTTCGCCCCGAGGCAGGAGATGTAATTATTATGACAGGGGGCAGAGCCGGACGTGACGGCTGCGGCGGTGCTACAGGCTCATCAAAGGAGCATACTGAGGATTCCATAAACACCTGCGGAGCAGAGGTTCAAAAGGGTAATGCACCTACGGAAAGAAAGCTGCAGAGGCTTTTCAGAAACGACGAAGCCGCTAAAATGATAAAGCGCTGTAACGATTTCGGCGCCGGCGGAATTTCCGTTGCTATAGGAGAGCTTGCCGACGGTCTTGTTGTAGATTTGGACAAGGTTCCCAAGAAATATGAAGGTCTTGACGGTACGGAAATTGCCATTTCGGAGTCACAGGAGAGAATGGCGGTTGTTGTTGACAAGGAAAACGCAGAAAGATTTGTAGAAATAGCAAACAGTGAAAACCTTGAGGCTACGGCTGTGGCTGTTGTTACAGATGACAGACGTCTTAAGATGATTTGGAGAGGAAAGCCTATTCTTGATATTTCAAGAGATTTCCTTGATACAAACGGAGTTATGCAGAAGGCAGACGTTCTGGTAAAGGCGCCGGCAGAACTTAAGCAGGCAGAGCCGGAGGGGGCTGACATAAAGGAAAAATGGCTTAATAACCTTAAGGATTTAAATGTTGCTGCGCAGAAGGGTCTTTCCGAAAGATTCGACTCTACAATCGGCGCAGGAACGGTTCTTATGCCCTTCGGCGGCAAAAATCAGCTTACTCCCGTTGAGGCTATGGCGGCTAAGGTGCCCGTTTTGAAAGGTGAAACCGATACGGTTACTCTTATGAGTTTCGGTTATAATCCCAAACCGGCAAAGGCAAGCCCATTCCACGGGGCAGTTTATGCAGTTGTGAAATCAGTTGCCAAAATTGTAGCGGCAGGAGGTAATTATGAAAATATTTACCTTACCTTCCAGGAATATTTTGAACATTTGGGAAAGAATCCCGAAAAATGGGGCAAGCCCTTTGCAGCCCTTATGGGTGGATTTTTAGCCCAGATGGAACTTGGTTTGGGATCAATAGGCGGAAAGGACAGTATGAGCGGAACATTTATGGATTTAACTGTTCCTCCCACACTTGTTTCCTTTGCTGTTGATGTTGACAAGGTTCAAAATGTCATTTCTCCCGAGTTTAAAAAGGCAGGTTCTGTTATTGCAAGAATAAATGCTGAATATGACGAAAACGATTTGCCCGTATTCTCCAAGCTGAAAGATGAATTTGCAAAAGTTACAGAGCTTATAAGAAAGGGCAGTATTATTTCAGCAGCAACTATCGGACAGGGCGGAACAGCCGCTTGTATCTCAAAAATGAGTTTCGGAAACGACATAGGAGCCGAAATAAGCCTTGACAAGGCATTTGACCACAGCTACGGTTCATTTGTTGTTGAGTTTGACGGAAGTGAAGAAGAGGCTGAGAAGGCGCTTACGGGGCTTAAATATGACATTTTGGGAAGGACAGCGGAAAGCAGCAATATTATTGTAAACGGCTGTGAGATTTCAGGAGAAGAGGCTAAAAAGGTTTGGATAAAGCCTATTGAGAAAGTCTTCCCCACAAAGCTGTATGATAAATTCAGTGATAAAGATTTAAGCCTTAAGAGTTTTAACATTATAGAAAAGGTAGGAAACGGAGCCGGAATTGCGGCGCCCAGAGTTATAATCCCCGTTTTCCCGGGAACAAACTGTGAATATGACACAATGAGACGCTTTGAAAAGGCAGGGGCTAAGGTTGAAACCTTTGTTATAAGAAATCTTAAAACAGCGTGGCTTAAAGAGTCGGCGGAGACTTTGGCAGGGCTTATAAACAATTCTCAGATTGTTATGCTGCCCGGCGGTTTTTCAGCCGGTGATGAACCTGAGGGTTCCGGTAAGTTTATAGCGGCTGTCTTCAGAAATCCGGCTATTAAAGATGCCGTAAATGAACTTCTTAAGAATCGTGACGGTCTTATGCTCGGTATATGCAACGGTTTCCAAGCTCTTATAAAGCTGGGTCTTGTGCCTTACGGCGAAATAAGAGATATTGAAAGCAGCGGTCCCACACTTTCATTTAATACAATAGGCAGACATATTTCCTGCCTTGCCAATACAAAAATTGTTTCAAACAAGTCTCCGTGGCTTTGGAACACAAAACCAGAAGATATGTTTAATGTAGCTGTATCTCACGGCGAAGGACGTTTCCTTGCAAGCGAGGCTGTTATAAGAGAGCTTGAGGCAAAGGGACAGATTGCCACACAGTATGTCGACTTTAACGGCAAGCCAAGTTATGACATTAAGTATAACGTAAACGGTTCACTTTACGCTGTTGAAGGCATAACAAGCCCCGACGGACACGTTTTGGGTAAGATGGGTCACAGTGAGCGTATCGGTTCGGGACTTTACAAAAACGTACCCGGAGAAAAGGATCAGCTTATATTTGAAGTCGGAGTAGCTTATTTCAAATAATTTTAGGCATACGTTTTACAAAATAATATTTCACATAAAAAGCCCCGGATTTTATTACGAATCCGGGGTGAATTTTTTATGTGAATATTTATAATCAGATGGGGTAAACGCCGCTTTCCACATGGGCAAGGGTGGGGTCTATTCCGTATTTTTGCGCCTGACGGAACTTGAAGTAGTCTGTGGCTACCTGTGGGAAGAGAACATAGCTTAATACGTCCTCGTCCTGTTCCTTGAAGTCTATGATTTTCTTTTCCGCCTCGGAAAGCTCAGGCTTAAGAAGATCTGCCGGGCGGCAGGTAACGGGCTTTTCGTCCCCTATAATTTTCTTTCTTATTTCTTTTGAAATGGATACGGGTGTTTTGCCGTACATACCTCTTACGAGATCTTTTGTTTCTTTGGTGGTCATTTTATAGCGCTCACCCATAAGTACGTTTAAAACAGCCTGTGTGCCTACGATTTGGCTTGAAGGAGTTACAAGAGGAGGATAGCCTAAATCTGCTCTTACTCTGGGAACCTCCTCCAAAACCTCTCTGTATTTGTCTTCGGCGTTTGCCGTCTTAAGTTGTGAAACAAGGTTTGAAAGCATACCGCCGGGAACCTGATAGAGAAGTGTGGCTATATCAACGGAAAGAACCTTCGTGCTTAAAAGTCCGCTTTCAAGGGCTTTTTCTCTTAAGGGCACAAAGTAGTCGGCGATTGTCTTTAAAAGATGTTCATCAAGCTCGGGGTCATACTTTGTTCCCTTAAGGGCTGCGTTCATAACCTCTGTGGCAGGCTGTGACGTACCCATTGAGAATGGGCTCATATCAGTATCAATTATGTCTGCGCCGGCCTCTATTGCCTTCAAGTAAGTCATTGATGCAACACCGCTTGTGTAGTGGCTGTGAACCTCTATGGGCAGCTTAACCTCTGACTTTATTGCTTTAACAAGATTGTAAGCCGGGTCGGGAAGAAGAAGACCTGCCATATCCTTAATACAGATTGAATCTGCGCCTATGTCTCTGAACTGCTTTGCCAGCTTAACGAAATAGCTTTCCGTATGAACATCGCTTAATGTGTAGGAAATTGCAAGCTGAGCGTGACCTTTTTCCTTTTTACAGGCCTTTACGACTGTTTCCAAATTTCTTTCATCGTTTAAGGCATCGAAAATTCTTATAATGTCAATTCCGTTTTCTATGCTTTTTCTTACAAACATTTCAACAACATCATCGGCATAATGTCTGTAGCCCAGTATGTTTTGACCTCGAAGGAGCATCTGGAGCTTTGTGTTGGGGGCTGCCTTGCGGATTGCCCTGAGTCTGTCCCAAGGGTCTTCCTTTAAATATCTTAAACAGCTGTCATATGTTGCGCCGCCCCAAACCTCCATTGCGCCGAAACCGACCTTGTCCATTTCGCTTACTATAGGCAGCATATCCTTTGTTGAAAGTCTTGTTGCTATAAGTGACTGCTGACCGTCACGAAGAGTACAGTCGCAGATTTTTATTTTTTTACTACTCATATATTGCCTCCTGTTATAAAATTTCCGTACGTTTGCCTGTCTGGCTATTGACAACGCTTTCATTGCAAAAGATGCTGAAAATCAAAAGAGCGGACTGACCGTAAAGACCTGTTTCGTCATCGGCAAAGGCTGCGGCTGTTCCCGAGGTATAAAACCTGTCAAGAGCCTCGTCTTCGGTTATGTTATATTTTTCGGAAATCAGCTTTACAATTTCGGGAACCAAAATAGCTCTTACTACAGCGTGTGACATTATTACACCTCCACGGTATAGCTTTTAATAAATGTAAGTTCATAAAGGGCATTATCACTGCAAAAAGCAATTTGATTGTTTATTTTTTCAAACTTAAGTCTTTCAACAGCGTCTTCCTTACGCATAATACCCTGAACTACATATGAAACGGTTTCACCTACATTATCATTAGCAATTTTCCCTTTTACAACATCAAATTCGTGCTTATAATAGGGGTTGCTTCTGCAGTTTACAATCATTTCAAGCCAGTCAAGCGAAGCCTCATTGAATATTTTTTCCTTGAGAGTTCCGCTTTGTTTCCATTCATATACATTCACTATAGGCAGAACGGAGGGCTTTAATGTTCGTGATGCAATTTTGGCTCGCCGAAGTGCCCAGCGCTCTGCTTGCTCTTTAATGTCTGTTGTATAAAAAGCAAAACCGAAATCTCTGCCAAGTTCATTTTTTATGATTTTGGGATTTTTTATTTCAAGTGTTGTTCCGTGATAAACTATCATTAACTGCATCTCCCAAATAATTGTCAATCAGCTGCATAAGATATTCCTTTCCCATTCCATGGAGATCGCCGTAATCTTCTCTGAGAAAATCAACAAGCCCCTCCCGTTTGAAAAGTTCATATACCTTATTGCCCGGCATACTGATATGTTCTGCATAATGTTCAATACAAAACGGAATAAACGAAAGCCTGCTCATATTGAATTACCTCTCTTCAATAATTACTGAAAAATCGCCAAGAATATACCCGACGCAACAGCGGAGCCTATAACTCCGGCTACGTTGGGACCCATAGCGTGCATAAGGAGATAGTTATTGGGGTTTTCTTCCTTGCCTACGTTTTGAGCAACTCTCGCCGCCATAGGAACAGCGGAAACACCTGCCGCACCTATAAGGGGATTGATTTTTCCGCCTGAAAGCTTGTACATTACCTTACCTAAGAGAACACCGCCGGCTGTGGAAACCATAAATGCGAAAAGTCCCAAGATTACGATTTTAAGGGTGTCCGCTGTTAAGAAGGTTGCGGCGTCTGTTGTTGCCCCTACGGATATACCTATGAAAAGGCTTAATATATGCATAAGAGCCTCTGAGGCGTGGTTTGCTATTTTTTCGGTAACTCCGCATACCTTTAAGAGATTTCCCAGCATAAGCATACCTATAAGTGAGGCTGTAGAGGGAAGAATAAGAATTACCAATATGGAAACCATTACGGGGAATATAATCTTTTCGGTTTTTGAAACGGGACGCAACTGTTCCATTTTAACGGCTCTTTCTTTTTTTGTTGTCAACAGTTTCATAATAGGGGGCTGAATTATGGGAATAAGCGCCATATATGAATAAGCCGCAACGGCAACCGTACTTAAAATATGGGGAGCCAGCTTTGTTGTTGTGTAAATGGCGGTGGGGCCGTCTGCTCCGCCGATTATGCCTATTGAGGCGGCCTCCTGTGGTGACATACCCAAGGCAAGGGCGCCCAAGAAGGCTATGAATATACCAAGCTGAGCCGTAGCCCCTAAAAGAAGGGCAGTGGGGTTAGCTATAAGGGGACCGAAGTCCGTCATAACACCTACACCTAAGAAAATAAGGGGAGGGAATATGCCCAAGGCGTCGCCCTGATAAAGGTAATATAAAAGTCCGCCGACGGCGTCTTCCGTAGGCTCCGCCATAAGTCCTGCCCCGGGGAGGTTTGCCAAAAGCATACCGAAGGCTATAGGCAGAAGAAGAAGTGGTTCATATTTTTTAACAATGGCAAGATACATAAAGAAAATTGCCACACATATCATAATTATATATTTATAGCCGTCACCTTGAAAAAGAAGGAGAAAGCCGGAATCCGCAAGCAGACCGGAGAAAATTTCAAAAAGTCTGTTAATAAATAACATAAAATTACCTCCGTTTCTTATGCAACGGTTATAAGAACAGCATCTGTATTTACTGACTGACCTTTTGAAACGGCAACAGAGGTAACTGTTCCGCTTACGGGTGTTACTATTTCGTTTTCCATCTTCATTGCCTCAAGTATAACAACTACCTGATTTTCGGCTACGCTGTCCCCTGCGGCAACCTTTACGTCAAGTATAGTTCCGGGCATAGGAGCCTTTACGGGGGTTCCGCTTGCAGCTACTGCCGGAGCCGGAGCGGGTGCGGGAGCTGCTGCCTGAACCGGAGCTGTAGGAGCGGCAGGTGCGCTCGGTGCTGCCGCCGGAGCGCTGTTTCCGTTTGTTTCTTCTACTGTTACTTCATAGGGTGTTCCGTTTACGGTTACTCTGAAGGTTTTAACTGCGGAATTTCTTGAATTATTTGACTTTATATTCATATTATAATGCCTCCTGAATTTTGTGCATCTGTGTTATAAGCCGGCTTTAAAGCCTGCGCTGTGATATATCTGTTCCTGTATAGCCTCGTTCTGCCAGTTTTTGGGACGGCGGAAACTTCTTACAATAAGTCTGTTCGGTGATATGTTCATGCTTGCCGCAATGGCTGCCGTTATAGCGGCAACAAGCTCTTTATCGTCCTGTAAGGGAAGGGGAGCCTCGGAAACCGCAGCCGGTTCAGGCACAGGCGCCGCAGGAGCGTGAACCTCGGGCTGAGCCGCTTTTTTGCGGAGAATTTCCTTTTCGCCCTTATGTTCGAAGAAGTAGATTATTCTTGCCGAAACAGAGATGCAAATCGATATTATGAAAAGTATCAGTATAACGGTCAGAATACCTGCTGCAGCCACAACACAGCCGTCAAAAAAGGTAAAGTTTTCCGTTGATACGGCCAATAAAAATAAATTCATATTTTCACCTTCCTTATCAGATGCTGCCGTGTTTCTTAGCCACTGTCTGAACTCTCTTTGTATAGAGCATCTCAAGAGAAACGATTATGTGTTTTCTTGTAGCAGAGGGTATAATAATATTGTCGATATAGCCGTCTTCCGCCGACTTATAGGCTGAGCTGGCTTCGTCATATGTTTTGTCTGTATATTTGTGCATAATTTTTACATAGCCTGTTCTGTTAAGAAGAGAAATCTCCGCTGTAGGCCAGGCAAGAACGATGTCGGCGCCTATATATTTTGAATTCATAAGCATAAAGCCGGAGCCTATTCCGTTTCTTATGACAACATTGACACGGGGAATAGAGCTTTCCGCAAGCTTTGAAAGGAGCTGTGAAGAATAAAGCATAAGAAGGTTCTGTTCCGCTATGTTTATTTTTTCATATTCCTTAATATCCGTAAGGCTTACAAGGGGAATATTAAAGGCATCGCAAAGCTTTACAAAGCGGCCTGCCTTATGGGTTCCGCTTATGCCTATAGGACCGTTGTTAGCCATAACGCCTACCGTATAGCCGTTTATCCTTAAGAAGGCGCAGATCATTTCCTTGCCGTATCTGGGCTGAATTTCGAAATATGCGTAGTCGTCTGAAAGACTGCTTATAATATAGTGCATATCTATAGGGGAGTCTTCGTCAACTACTATTGTGTTTAAGTTTTCGTCTTCTCTGTTAAGGTCGCTGTCTGTGGGAATATAAGCCATATCCGTATTATTTGAAGGGAGAAGGTCTACAAGGCGCCTTGCTGCTTCAAGACAGTCTTCCTCTGTTTTATAGCTTCTGTGAACAAGACCTGTTTTTGTGGCATGAGCCTCTCCCGAGCAAAAATCGTCATAGTTTAAGGCTATTTCATCTGCTCCTTTTAAAACGGCAGGGCTTTTGAGAAACATATTTGAATTCTCGTCCTTCATAATTCTTATATCCGAAAGCATGGGGATATAGGTCGCTGTTCCCAAACATTTGCCCAAAACTACGGAAATTTGGGGAACAAGACCGCTTGCCGCCGTTATCTTTTGGAAAAGAAGACCGTAGACCTCAAGAGCCTTTTGACCGTCCTTAATTTCGATTCCCGTTGAATCTAAGATAGCAACTATGGGAGCGCCCATATTTATTGCCTTGTCATATAAATTTGCTACTTTGTCAGCGTGTTTTTTATTTACGGGGCCGTCTTGTGAATAAGCAAAACAGAGCTTGTCGTTTATTATTCCGTAGCCCGTAATTACGTTTGCACCTTTTGTAAAGCTTTCAAGCTCAACAAAGCTGTTTTCGTCAAACAGCGTTTCAAGGCGCATTCTTGCTGCAGTTGGTTCTGCCGACTTGATTTTTAATAATTCTTCAATTTTTCCCGGCGTATCCATTAATATACCTCCAAAATTTATAAAAAATCTTCCTTAAAACAGTTGAAATCCAATCAATTTTATTGTACTATAAATATAAAAATATTCAAGCACTAATTTTTTTATAATAGTTATAACATTTTTCCTATAGATAGCAGCGGTACAAACCGATATTATACATAAGAAGGGGTGATTTTATGGATAACAGACAATTTGATTATTTTATAAAGGTAGTAGAGGAAAAAAGTATTTCAAAGGCGGCGAAACAGCTTTATATTTCACAGCCTTCTTTAAGCCAGTATATAAACAGGCTTGAAAACTCTTTGGGAACAACTCTCTTTGACAGGAGTACCTCTCCTCTTACACTGACATATGCCGGTGAGATATATCTTGACACAATTCTCAAAATAAAAGCTCTTCAGTCTGAAATGATAAACAAGCTGGAGGATATTGAAGATTTAAAAACGGGATATTTGAAAATAGGGCTTACTCCCTCAAAGGCCAATTATTATCTTCCTACGATTTTGCCTATTTTTAAAAGCAAATATCCCGGAATAGAAATAAAAATTTCGGAAGGAACCTCGGCGGAGCTTGAAACACTTTTGGGTAAAGGCGTGGTGGATTTATGCCTTATGAATATGTCCATAGAGAAGTCTCCCTATGAGATTGAATATGAGCCTTTTTATGAGGAAGAAATTTATCTTGCGGCGCCCTCCGACTTTTTCGTGCCGGCCAAGCCTTCCTTGGCGGTTTATCCCGAGGTGAAGATGCATGAGCTTAACGACAAGCCCTTTATACTTCTTAAACAAGAGCAGAGATTAAGACAGGTTTCGACTTATGTCTTTACAAAAAGCGGAATTAAGCCTAAAATAATATTGGAAACAAGAAGTATTGAAACATCTTTAAGACTTTGCGCCGTGGGAATGGGCTTTTGTTTTGTTCCCAGATCTGCTATGGGCTATACAACGGGAAACAACAGACCTAAGTTTTTTACAATAGGCAGTCCTTCCCTTACATGGAAGATGGCTATTGCTTATAAGAAAAACGCACACAGGTCAAAGGCGGCTTATGCCTTTGCCGATATTGTTAAAGATACAGTTTTACAGTGATATATGAGGTAAATTATGAACTATATTTCACTTGATCTTGAATTTAACGGAGCCTTTGATTTTGAAAGGGGCGAGTGTATTCATACAAATGATATCTGCCGCCACGAAATTATACAAATCGGCGCCGTTAAAATGAATAGTAAAAAGAATATTCAGGACAGCTTTAACGCTTATGTTAAGCCCGTAATTTATCCACGGCTGAATCCTTTTATTGCCGATGTTATAAAAATGAAAACAGAGGACTTCAGCAGTGCCGGAGGGTTTGAGGAGAATTTTGCAAAATTCAGAGAATTTGCCGGCGGCAGGGATATTATGTTTGTTGTATGGGGAGATTCCGATCTGCCTGTGCTTTATGAAAATTTAAGCTACTATAATTTAGTATCCGAACCTCTTATTTTAAAATATATAAATATACAGCCCTGTGTAAGCAGTCTGTTTAATAAGGGCGCAGGACAGCAGATAAGCCTTAAACACGCTATAGAGGCTTTGGAAATAAAGGCTGACGAAAATTTTCACAATGCCCTTAACGATGCATACTATACCGCAAGAATTTTTCAGACTGTAGACACAGACTCTGTGCCTGTGAAAATATTCTGTTCGGGACATTACAGAAATCTTAAATAAGGGCAGTGGTATTATGAAAAGAAGAATGAGCGGTGTAAGGGCGGCTTATTAACTTCGTTTTTCAGATGAGATATTTATTAAAATTTTTGTGTTGAGACAGGAGGGAACAAAATTGGCTTTGGAAAATAAATCAGTCATAACATATTCTTCCGAATTAGCAAGAAAAGAAGAGGAAATAAGTAAAAAAAGAGCCTTGGAATTATTTGAAAGCGGAAAGCTCGATTCTCTCGAATGCGGAAAGTTTTCATCTCTCAGGGAAATACACAGATTTTTATTCGGAGACATTTATGATTTTGCCGGTGAAATAAGAAATGTGAACCTTGCAAAGGGCGGTTTTAGGTTTGCTCCCGTTATGTATTTAAATGAGTCACTTAAAAACATTGATAAAATGCCCCAGAGCAGCTTTGAGGAGATAACGGAAAAATATGTTGAGATGAATATAGCCCACCCTTTCAGAGAGGGAAACGGCAGAAGTATGAGAATTTGGCTGGATTTGATGTTTAAAAAAGAGATAAACAGAGTTGTCGACTGGAGCAAGGTTGATAAAGATGATTATCTGCTTGCTATGGAGCGAAGTCCGGTTAGAGATACAGAAATAAAGTATGTGCTGAAACAGGCTCTTACAAAAGATATAAATAATAAAAATGTTTATATGAAAGGTATAGATAACAGTTACTATTATGAGGGCTATAATACAATCAGCATAGAGGATTTAAAACAGTAAAAATTTTAGAGGATAACTATGAACAGGCAGATTTTAATCGATTATGCAAAAGAAAAATACAAAACAGAGCCGGAATATTTGTGGCTTAAATATCCTTCTTATGCCGTTTTTCGTCACAGCGACAGTAAAAAGTGGTACGGTCTTATTGCAGACGTTCCCAAGAATAAGCTTGGGCTTGAAGGGTCGGAGAAGGTTGATGTTCTCAATGTGAAGTGTGAAGGTCTTGTGGCGGATATGCTTAAGCAGAACAGGGGTTTTCTTCCAGGCTGGCATATGAACAAAAAATACTGGATAAGTATTTTGTTAGACGGAACAGTGGAGAACGAAAAAATTTTTGACTTGCTTGATATGAGTTTTGAACTTACGGCAGATAAAAAGAAGAGGTAATATATGAAAAGAATGCTGCTTAAAATAGCCTATGACGGAACGGAGTATTTCGGCTGGCAGAGACAGAATAATTTTATAACGGTTCAGCAAAGGCTTGAGGAGGCTTTGTCTGAGCTTTTAGGGCAGGAAATAACAGTGAGAGGTTCAAGCCGAACAGATACGGGGGTTCATGCCTTAGGTCAGGGGGCTGTTTTTAAAGCGGATTTTACAATACCCGTTGACAGGTTTCCCCTTGCTCTTAACTCATTTTTGCCGGGCGATATTGTGTGCCGGGGGGCAAGGCTTGTAGACGAGAACTTTCACCCTCAGTACAGCGTTGTAAAAAAGACATACAGATACAGAATTTTGAATGACAGATTCAGAAATCCGCTTATGGGCAGATATTCTGAATTTATCCCCAAAGAGCTTGATTTTGAAAAAATGGCGGAATGTTGTCATTATTTCTTGGGAGAACACGACTTTAAAGCTTTTTGCGCCAGCGGTTCTACGGCAAAAACCACAAACAGAATAATTTATGACTTGACGGCAGTTAAAAACCAAAATATAATAGATATAGAAGTTACGGGAAACGGCTTTCTTTATAATATGGTAAGGATAATAGCGGGAACTCTCACAGATGTGGGACTCGGAAAAATTCCCGTCGGCGACATTGAAAAAATAATTGCGGAGGGCGACAGAACCAAAGCGGGAAAAACTCTTCCGCCGGGCGGTCTTACCCTTATGAACGTTGTGTACGACTTTTAAGGAATAAGGATAAAAAAGGAGAAAGACATGGATAAAAACACAGACAAAAACCAAGAGGATAAAAGACGGCGGATAGGAGATGCCGGAAGGGCGAGAGAAAAAAGGGAGCAAAGACAGGCGGCGAGGCTCGAGGCAAAGTTAAACAGAAATGCGGAAACCGAACAAAAAACAGAGGTCAAGACCGATGAAAAGCCTGAAAACGTCTCCAAATCCAAACTTAAATCTATATCGAAACCGAAAATAAGTCTTAAATCCCTGCCGAAACCTAAAATCGAGCTTAAGTCTGTACCAAAACAGAGCTCAAAGCCTAAGCCTTCGTTTAGGACGGAACCCAAATCGGCACCTAAGACGGAGTCCAAGCCGGTATCGAAGACGGAAATAAAGGCTGAGCCGAAAGCGGAAGTCAAAGCCGAGTCAAAGCCCGAATTGAAATCTGTGCCTAAAATCAAAATAAAACAGAGCGCTGAAAGGAAGAACGGTGCAAATTCCTTTAAAACAGGCTGTTTGGTTATGTTTTTGGTTATATTTGTCTTTGCCTTTTCTTTTTGCGTAAAAACATACACACATTATTCCCACGCTAAAGAGGGAATTTTAAACACAGACGAAGAAAAGGGCATAGAGGAAATTACGGCTGTTATTGAAATTCCCGAAGGGGCGAGTCTTAAGGTTATTTCGGAAACACTGTATGAGGCAGGAATAATAGAATCTCCTTTCTTTTTCAGATGGAAGTGTAATGTTGAAGACATAAGCTATGATTTTAACTACGGAACATTTACGGTTTCAAGCTATATGACTTTTGACGAACTTACAGAGTGTTTAATGAGTGCGGCGGAAGAAGGAGATTATTACAGACTTACTGTAATCGAAGGTGACAGCATATATGACATAGCGGAAAATGTTGCCTCATTTGGCATATGTACGGAAGAGGAATTTTACGAGGTCTGCGACAGCGGCGAGTTTGACTATGAATTTATAGTGGATATTCCCGAAAGAGAAAACCGCCTTGAAGGCTATCTTTTCCCTGATACATATTTTGTGGGTTATGATATGGACGCATGGGACGTTACAAATATGATGCTTTCGAATTTCAATTCAAAGGTATATGAGGGTATTTACAAGTCTTCCGTTACAGATTATTCTCTTGACGATATTGTTATAATAGCATCGATTATCGAAAAAGAAATAAAATACGATGACGAGCGAAGAATTGCCGCATCTGTTATTTATAACCGCCTGAATATCGGTATGAAACTGCAGATGGACGCAACTGTTTTGTATGCACTTAATGAGCATAAAGACAGGGTTATGGAGTCCGATACACAGGTTGAGTCGGAGTATAATACATATTATGTTGAGGGGCTGCCTGCAGGGCCTATAGGCAACGCCGGTCTTAACTCTTTTGACGGCGCCCTTAACCCGGCTGATACCGATTACATTTATTATGTTCTTCAGAATACCGAAACAGGGCAGCATTATTTTACGGCGGATTATGACGACTTTTTGAGAGCCAAAGAACAATATATTTCGGGGTTATGATATGATTATTTCAGATGAAAAGCTGACAGAATATATAAACAGCGTTCTTCCTTTAAGAAAGGGCGCACTTGGGGAAATTCAAAAATACGGCTATGAAGAGGGCTACCCCATTATACCTAAAGACAGTGTGGCTTTAATGGCTGTTTTGCTGTCTTTGGTTAAGCCTAAGGAGATTTTGGAGCTGGGAACGGCTATAGGCTTTTCCGCCTGTTTTATGTCGGATTATCTTGAAGAGTGCGGAAAGGTTACCACAGTTGACAGATATCCTCTTATGATAGAGGAGGCAAAGGAAAATATAAAAAAACTGGGGAAAACCGACTCCATAAGAATGATAGAAGGGGACATAAACGAGGTTGTGTCACAGCTTGAAGGTGAATTTGATGTTATTTTTATGGACGGCGGAAAGGGGCAGTATATAAATATACTTCCCGACTGTTTAAGGCTTTTAAAAACAGGGGGTCTGCTTATTGCAGACGATATACTTCTTGACGGAGAAATAGGAAAGGAAAGGCTTGATGTAAAACGGCGCAACAGAACCACATGGACAAGGCTCAGGGAGTTTACAGAGGCTCTCTGCAGTAATGACAGCCTTGAAACAAGTATTTTGACCATCGGCGGAGGTATGGCCGTTTGCAGAAAGCAGAGGTGACAATATGAAAAAACCGGAGCTGCTTGCTCCTGCGGGAGATTTGGAAAAACTTAAAATTGTTATAAATTACGGGGCTGACGCTGTTTATATGGGCGGCGAAAGCTACGGTCTTAGGGCAAAGGCAAAAAATTTCAGCCTTGAGGAAATGGCAGAGGGTATAAAATATGCCCACGAACACGGGGCAAAGGCTTATATAACAGCTAACATATTTGCTCATAATGAAGACTTAGAGGGAATGAGGGAATATTTTAAGGCACTTGAAAAAATAGGGGCTGACGCTGTTCTTGTGGCTGACCCCGGAGTGTTTTCTGTTGTAAGAGAAACGGCGCCGTCACTTCCCGTTCACATAAGTACACAGGCAAACAACACAAACTATATGACAGCGGAGTTTTGGAAAAGCTTGGGAGCCTCCAGAATTGTTGCGGCAAGGGAGCTTTCAGCGGCTGAAATAAAGGATATAACCTCAAAGACAGATGTTGAAGTCGAGGCTTTTGTTCACGGGGCAATGTGTATTTCCTATTCGGGAAGGTGTCTTCTTTCGGCTTATTTTACAGGCAGAGAGGCCAATAAAGGCGCCTGTACTCACCCCTGCAGGTGGAAATATTATATAACCGAGGCAACAAGGGAAGGGGAGTATTTGCCCGTAAACGAAGATGACCGAGGAACATATATTTTCAACTCTAAGGATTTGTGTATGATTGAACATATTCCCGAGCTTGTGGAAAGCGGAATTGTCAGCTTTAAAATAGAAGGAAGAATTAAAACAGCCTATTACGGCGCTGTTGTTGTTAAGGCATACAGAGAGGCAATCGACGATTATTTTACAGACAAGGTTCTTTACGAAAGCAAGAAAGAATTCTACCTTGATGAGCTTAAAAAGGCAAGCTACAGGGGTTTTACAACAGGTTTCTATTTCGGAAAGCCTGACAAGGAAGGGCAGGTTTATACCAATTCCGCATATATTAAGGATTATGACTTTGTGGGAGTTGTAAGAGAATATGACAGTGAAAGCGGAATTGCCCTTATCGAACAGAGAAACAAGTTCTCCGGAGGAGACGAGGTTGAATTCTTAAGAGCCGGAGCGGAAAATTTTAAGCTTAAAATAGAAAATATTGTTGACCTTGAAGGAAACAGCAGAGAGTCGGCTCCTCACGCCCAAGAGCTTGTTAAAATAAAGACGGGCAGAGAGGTTAGACCTATGGATATAATGAGGAAGGAAACAGTGAAAAAATGACATTGAAAAAGATGGGGAAGTTTCAGAAGATTGTTTTTGTTTTGGGTATTCTTGTTACGGTTTATGCCCTTGATTATTGGCGGAGAAGTAATTTTAATATAGGAAATATTCTTATTTTGGCTGTGGGGCTTATAATGGTTCTGTGGTTTTTTTGTTCCCGAAACAAGGGTTATAATTTGGCTTAAAAGGCTTATTCTTGCAGGTTTTGCGGTTTATTTTGCCCTTGCCGCTTTTATATTTATGCAGGGAAAAACAGAAACGGCGGATTTTACGGAGGACGCCGCCGTTGTTTTGGGCTGCGGAGTAAAGGGCACAAAGCTCACCGTAAATTTAAAACAGCGGCTGGATAAGGTCTGTGAATATTATGAGGAAAACCCGAACTGTATAATTTGTGTAACAGGGGGCAGGGGTCCTCAGGAGGATATTGCCGAGGGAGAGGCTATGGGAAATTATCTCGAAGAACAGGGCATACCCTCTGAAAAAATAATAAGAGAAACGCAGACCTCAAGTACGGAAGAAAATTTTGCTTTTTCAAAGACACTTTTAGACGATTATTTTGAGAATAAAGAGTATTCTGTTGTTTACATAACAAATGATTTTCACAGCTACAGAGCCGGGCTTTATGCTGGGGAAACAAGCTTTTATGAGGTTCACAGCTTTTCGGCGCCAAGCAGTATAAGATCACTTCTGCCTAATTATATGAGAGAGGTTTTGGCTGTTGTGGAAAAATGGGTTTTCGGCTGAGAATGTTTTCTTGAACAATAAAATATAACTATGCAAAATGAGCCTTCCGCATGATTAAAGGAAGGCTTTGTTTGATGTTGCAAAATATTGACTAATTATTTATAATACTTATTTCGCCGCCTAAATCACTGATTTTTTCGCCGAAATTTTTATATCCTCTGAAAATATAATCGGCATTTTTTATACGGCTTTCCCCCTCTGCCGCAA
The DNA here is from genome assembly GCA_021203425.1 of Clostridiales bacterium. Lineage (GTDB taxonomy): Bacteria > Bacillota > Clostridia > Lachnospirales > CAG-274 > JAJQCI01. Next base: position 34,294 of record JAJQBF010000078.1, read on the forward strand.
GAGCGGTCATACAAAGGGCGGCGCCGCCACGAAGGTCGAAGGCTGTCACATCGGCGCCCTTAAGCTTTTTTGTTCCGGTTATAATAAAGCCCTTATTTTCTTCTATATCCGCTCCGAATTTTAAAAGTTGACTTATATGTCTGTTTCTGCCTTCAAAAACCGTTTCTTTGATAATACTTTTTCCCTTGGCAATAGAAAGCATTGCCGTAAGCTGTGGCTGAAGGTCAGTAGGAAAGCCGGGGTAGGGCTTTACAACAATTTCATCTATGGCTTTCAGTCTTTCGATTGATTTTAAGCTGATATAATCCCGTCCGTATTTCAATTCACAGCCTGTTTTTCTCAAGATGTCCCAAACAATCCCCAGTTCCGTCGGGCTTATTCCCCTAAGACTTATTTTGCCCCCTGTCATAGCCGCCCCGAAAAGGTAGGTTCCGGCTTCTATTCTGTCGGGCATAGTACAGTAGGGCTTTGACTTAAGGGTTCTCTCGCCCTCTATATAAATGCAGCTGTTTTTAACCTTTATGCCGGCGCCGCAGGTGTTAAGAAATTTGATTAAATCAAGGGTTTCCGGCTCAAGAGAAGGGTTTTCGATAACCGTCTGCCCCTTTGCATAACAGGCGGCAATTATTATATTTTGAGTAGCTCCCACACTGGGATATCGGAGATTTATTTTTGTACCTTTAAGTCTCCCTTTAACCCTTATAAGCCCTTCGGTTTCTTCTGTTTCGGCGCCCAAGGCTTTAAAGCCGTATAAATGAAGGTCGATTGGTCTTTCCCCCAAAATACAGCCGCCCGGTTTGGAAAAGACTGTCTCACCGAATCTGCCCAAAAGTCCGCCGCAGAAGGTTATTGAGGATCTCATTTTACAGCCCGGTTCAGAGGGTATTTCATAGCTGTTTATGCCGTTTAAGTCAGCATAAAGGGTGCCCTTCGAAAGCTCTGCCTTTCCTCCCAAATACCTTATGATGTCAACAGATGTTTTTATGTCTGTAATGTCCGGGCAGTTATATATAACCCCCGTTCCGTTCATTCCCGCAAGAGCAGCAAGCTCCGGCAGGACGGCATTTTTTGCTCCGGAAACTGTTATTTCGCCCCTGAGCCTTCTGCCTCCGCTTATTTTAATTTCAGCCAAATTTTTCGCCGCCCTTACAAAAGCATATTGTTATAATATGGGAAATAAAACAAAATGTGAAGTATTAATGAAAAATATTTAAAAAACGTTGCTTTTTGATTCCGTAAAAAT
>JAJQBF010000054.1 GCA_021203425.1 Clostridiales bacterium
GTGTTGTGTTTCAGTTATATTACATTTTTGAAAAAATTTCATGCGTTTGTCCTGCCCCGTCACCTTGTCATCAACCTCCGATTTCGCCGTAAGCATAATCACAGGGGTAAAATTCCCCTCTTCTCTTATTTTCTTAAGTACGGTGATTCCGTCTTCCTTGGGCATCATTATATCCATAATAATAACATCATAACTTCCCGTTTCAACCTTCTCATAGGCTTCTTCTCCGTCAAAAGCCGTCTCTGTCTCATAGCCGCTGCGTGTTAAAATAGTATATAAAGCCCTGGATAATGATTTTTCGTCTTCCGCTAACAATAATTTCATTTACATTCTCCTTTTCTTTGTTTTTTGATTTATAAACTCTGAAAGTTATCATACAACGAATAAATTAATATTTAATAAAAATTTTCCAATATATCTATTAAAGTTTTTGACCAAAATTTTTTACTTTTATGAAAATGATAAATACATCTTGAATTTTTGCAAAGAATTATATATAATAAACTAGGCAGTATTTTGCGCAAAAAAAATTTTAAGGACAGATATAATATGAGCGATATGAATTTCAAAGTATCTGAGGTTTACGGACAGGCTCCCTTGAAGGAACCTCAAAGACAGCTTTATTTTATAGAAAAATGCAGAGAATTTGTTTCCCAAATCAAGCCGGAAGGCAAGCCCCTTATGCTTGTAAACACTTTCGGCTGTCAAATGAATGCCCATGATTCGGAAAAGCTTAAGGGAATGCTGCTTGAAATGGGCTACGGCGAGGCAAAAAGCGAAGAAGAGGCGGATTTTATAATTTACAACACCTGCTGTGTAAGGGAAAACGCCGAAAACAAGGTTTACGGCAACTTAGGTCAGCTTAAACACCTTAAAAAGGAAAACAGCCGTCTTAAAATTGCCCTTTGCGGCTGTATGATGCAGCAGGAAACGGTTATTGAAACAATAAAAAACAAATATAACTATGTTGATTTGGTTTTCGGCACCCATAATCTCTACAAGCTGCCGGAACTCCTCTATACCGCCTTTAATTCAAAAGAACCCGTATACGAAATAAAAACGGAACACGGAGAGATTGTTGAAAATCTGCCTTCCGTCCGTAATTTTGAATATACGGCATCGGTTAATATTATGTACGGCTGTGACAACTTCTGCTCATACTGCATAGTACCCTATGTAAGAGGAAGAGAGAGGAGCCGCAAGCCGGAAGATATATTAAATGAAATAAAAGAACTTGTTAATGACGGAGTAAAAGAGGTTTGTCTTTTGGGTCAAAACGTCAACTCCTACGGCAAGGGTCTTGAAGAGAAAATAACCTTTGCGGAACTTCTTCGAATGGTAAACGAAATTCCCAGGCTTGAACGCATCAGATTTATGACAAGCCACCCTAAGGACTTATCGGACGAACTTATTTTCGCTATGAGAGACTGTGAAAAGGTATGCAGCCATATCCACCTTCCATTTCAAGCCGGAAATGACGAAATACTCAAAAAAATGAACAGACACTACACTAAAGAGCAGTACATCGCTTTAACGGAAAAGCTTAAAAAATATGTGCCCGGTGTAGGCATAACAACAGATATTATGGTAGGCTTTCCCGGTGAATATGATGTTGATGACACTGTCGACATTATTAAGCGTGTAAGATTTTCCGGCGCCTTCACCTTTATATACTCAAAAAGAGTGGGAACCCCTGCGGCAAAAATGCCGAATATGCCTGACGAAAAGCTTGTAAAGAAAAATTTCAACAGGGTTCTTGAGGTTTTAAACCCCATAATTTTCGAAATCAACTCGGAAAAGGTAGGAAAAACATATAAGGTTTTGGCGGAAGGTATATCCGGTCACGACAAAAATCTTCTGATAGGTCGTTTGGAAGACAACACCCTTATACACTTTAAAGGAAACATTGAAAACATAGGAAAGATAATTAATGTTAAGGTTACTGATTCCAAAACATTTTATTTATTGGGAGAACAGGAGGATTTATAAAAATGGAAGAAACATTTAACAAAGCAAGAGAATTAGGCGAACTTATGCTCAAATCACCTTTATCGGTAAGACTTGAGGCGGCAAGAAACGCTTTTGACAACGATATGGAGGCAAGAGAAACCCTTTTTGACTATAACAGAAAAACCCGCAGAGTTGAAGAGCTTATGGAAAAAAACGGAAGTGCGGAAGAATTTCGTCAGGCTAATGAAGAACTTCACGAAGCCTTGGAAAAACTTCAGGCTGACAAGGTTATAGAAGAGCTTGTAACCTGTGAATCAAGATTCAACAATTATGTAAATCAAATTTTAAACATAGTTAAGGCAACTGTTTTAGGGGACGAAAGCTGCAGCGGAAACTGCTCCGGCTGTTCCGGCTGTCACTAAGCGGAGGTAAAAAATGGCAGGATATACTCCCATGATGGAGCAGTATTTGGATATTAAAAGTAAATATAAGGACTGTCTTCTGTTTTTCAGACTGGGAGATTTTTATGAACTGTTTTTTGACGATGCAAAAACTACCTCAAAAGAGTTGGGGCTGACGCTTACGGGAAAGTCCTGCGGTGTGCCTGAAAGAGCGCCTATGTGCGGTGTGCCTTTTCACTCGGCAGACAGCTATATTTCAAAGCTTATATCAAAAGGCTATAAGGTTGCAATTTGCGAACAGACGGAAAACCCCAAATTCGCAAAAACCTTGTTAAACGTGATGTTATAAGGGTAATAACCCCGGGAACCGTTTTTGACGACAAGTCTCTTGACGAAGGCAAAAACAACTACATTATGTGCCTTTATTTTGATAATGAAGGTGTGGGGGCGGCTGTCTGCGACGTTACAACAGGTGTATTTCTTACAACTGAGGTTAAGGGCAACGAAGACAACAAAATTATAGACGAAATTGCAAAATACAGCCACAGCCAGATTGTTGTTAATGCCGAGAACAATGTTACGGAGGCAGTCTACGGTATTTTCGACTTAAAATGTGAAAAATATTATGACTGGGCTTTCGGAAAAGACAATGCCGAGCTTAAAATATGCAATCATTTGAGTCTTCATAACTTATCCGGTCTGGGACTTTCCGACAAGCCCCTTTCCGTATGTTCAAGCGGTGTCCTTCTTGAATATCTTTACGAAACACAGAAAAATAATTTATCCAACATAAGAAATATAAAATATTACTCAGACTCAAGCTTTATGATTTTGGATATATCCTCGAGAAAAAATCTTGAGCTGACTTCCACCCTCAGAGATAAAAGCAAAAAAGGCTCTCTCCTTTGGGTTCTCGATAAAACAAAAACCGCCGCAGGAGCAAGACTTCTTCGAAGATGGCTTGAACAGCCCCTTATTGACGAAAAGGAAATCATAAAAAGACAAGACGGTGTTGAGGCATTCAGAAACAATGTAATCGACAGAGAGGAGCTGAGAGAATATTTAAACACTATACACGATATTGAAAGAATAATGGGCAAGGTGGTCTATATGAGCGCCAACGCTAAGGATTTAAACTCCCTTAAAAGCTCATTTAAAAATCTGCCCCATATAAAATCCCTGCTTGAAGGCTTTTCTTCCGATTATGTAAACTCACTTGGTGAAGAGCTTGATCTTCTTTCAGATGTTTACGACCTGCTTGACAGAGCCATTGATGAAGAGGCTCCCTTCAGTTTAAGAGAAGGATGTCTTATCAAAAAAGGCTATGATGCCGAAGTAGACAAGCTTAATGAGGCAAAGGAAAACGGCTCAAAATGGGTCGCTCAGCTTGAAACCGACGAAAAAGAAAAAAACGGGAATTAAGAATCTCAGAATAAAATATAACAAAGTTTTCGGATATTTCATAGAGGTTACAAACTCCTACAAGGATATGGTTCCCGAAAGATATATAAGAAAACAAACTCTGACAGGCTCCGAAAGGTATATAACTTCGGAGCTTAAAGAAATAGAAGAGGTTATTTTAGGAGCGGAAGAAAAAGTCACCGATTTGGAATATGATATTTTCTGCTCCGTAAGAAACAAAGTTTCTTCTGAGATTAACAGAATTCAGAAAACAGCGGAAATTCTGTCTTTAACAGACGTTCTCTGTTCTTTGGGTGAAGTGGCGGATAAAAACAACTACTGCCGCCCTGTTGTAAACAACGGCAACGTCATTGACATTCAAGGGGGCAGACACCCTGTTGTAGAGCTTACGGGAAGAGAAGCCTTTATACCCAACGACACACTGACAGACTGTGACGAAAACAGACTTCTTATAATAACAGGTCCCAATATGGCGGGAAAATCCACATATATGCGTCAAACCGCCCTTCTTGTGCTTGTGGCACAAATAGGCAGCTTTATCCCTGCCGCAAAGGCAACAATAGGAATCTGCGACAGAATATTTACAAGAGTAGGCGCCTCCGACGACTTGGCTACAGGTCAAAGCACGTTTATGATTGAAATGGCGGAGGTGGCAAACATACTTAACAATGCCACGAAAAAATCTCTCCTTATTTTAGACGAAATAGGCAGAGGAACCTCTACATATGACGGACTTTCCATAGCATGGGCGGTTTTGGAATATATAGCCGACAAAAAGTCTTTAGGGGCAAGAACCCTTTTTGCCACTCATTATCACGAGCTGACCGATCTTGAGGGCAAAATAGATGGAGTTAAAAACTACTGTGTTGCCGTTGAGGAAAGAGGAGAAGACGTTATATTCCTACGCAAGATTATCAGAGGCGGAACCGACAAAAGCTACGGTATTCACGTTGCAAGGCTTGCCGGTGTTCCCGGGTTGGTACTTAAGCGAGCCGGAGGAATCTTGGAAAATCTTATAGAAAAATCCGGCATAAGCATTGACTTCCCCTCTGACTGTCCCCAATATGACAACGAACCCAGGGAACCCTTAAGGCTTAAGCTTGAGGAAGATAAGAAAACAGCTGTTATAAAGGAAATTTCCAAGCTTGACCTTAACAATATAACCCCTCTTGAGGCTATTTCGATTTTATATGATTTAAAGACAAAGACTGAAGGATTATAATATGAATAAAATACATTTGCTTGACAATAATTTAATAAATAAAATTGCCGCCGGAGAGGTTATTGAAAGACCTGCCTCCGTTATTAAGGAGCTTGTGGAAAACTCAATCGATGCCGGTGCCACAGTTATAATGATAGCCATAAAAGACGGCGGAACAAGTCTTATAACCGTTATGGACAACGGCTGCGGCATACCCAAAGAGGACGTAAAGCAGGCCTTTCTTCGTCATGCCACAAGCAAGCTGAATAACTTTGACGACCTTTACGATATTTCAACCTTAGGTTTCAGAGGCGAGGCTTTAGCCAGTATAGCAAGCGTCTCACAGCCTGAAATGTCAACAAAAACACAAGGCTCAAAAACAGGAACCCTTATAAAAATAAACGGCGGCGCCGTTGAAGAAATAAAAGACACATCAACAGCGGAGGGCACTGTAATTCACGTTAAAAACCTGTTTTACAACACTCCTGCAAGAAAAAAATTTTTAAAGAGAAATTCAACAGAGGGCAGCTATGTTGCCGATGTTGTAAACAAAATAGCCTTGGGTCACCCTGAAATAGCCTTCAAGCTTATGAACAACAACATAATCATAATGCAGACAAACGGCAGAGGCGACTTAAAAACCACAGCCTACGGCATACTGGGCAGAGACACCGCAAGAGCCTTGCTGCCCGTAAAAGCCGAAAAAGACGGCTGGAAAATAAGCGGCTTTATAGCCAAGCCCGAAGTCTCCAGAGGAAACAGGAGCTTTGAATATTTCTATTTAAACGGCAGATATATCAAAAGCGAAATTCTTATAAAAGCGGCGGAGGAAGGCTATAAGGGGCTGCTTATGAACGGCAGATTCCCCGTTTTTATACTTTCTCTTACCCATCCCCCGGGGGCGGTTGACGTAAATGTTCACCCGGCAAAGCTGGAAGTTCGCTTTAATAATGACAACTTTATGTTTGATTTTGTGTCTTCTGCCATAGCCAAAAAATTTAAGAAAGAGGTTCTCATTCCCGGAGGAGAAGAGCCTGAGGAGCAAAAAACATTTTCCGAAATTACGGGAATTAAGGCAGTAAGCGCCGAAGAAATAACAATTGATCTCGACGAGGTTTTAAAAGAAATAGACGACAAAGAATATGCAGAAGAAAAAGCAAAAATAAAGGCGGAAAAGCCCAAATTCAGGGTTAAACCTTTAGAAGAGGCTCCGGCTTATGACGATACACCGGCGGAGCCTATGAAAATGACTTTGAACGAGCCTAAAAAAGAAAAAATCGACATTACCCCCTTAAAGGATATTGTTATGGGCATAAGGGCAAAGGAAGAAAAGGCAAAGGCAGCTAAAGAGGCTGAGGAACTTGAGAAAAAGGAAGTCGAAACCGTAAAAGAAAAGCCGGAAACCGCTGCAGACAAACCCGAAAAAAACTCCGCCGAAAAGACAGCCGAGCCTGAAAAAAAACCGGAACTTCCCAAAATGCCGGTTTATCCTCCGAGAAAGCCATTTTTCCACAATTACAAAATTATAGGTCAAATATTTTTCACCTACTGGCTTGTGGAACAGGGAAACGAGCTTTATTTTATAGACCAGCACGCCGCTCACGAAAAGATTCTCTATGAGCGACTTTCAAAGGCAATAGGGGAAGGCACTGCCTCGTCACAGCTTCTTTTGGAGCCTGTAACGGTAACGGTAAACTTAAGAGAAAAGAAAGTAATCGAAGAAAATGCGGAACTTTTTAAGTCAATAGGCTTTGAGGTTGAGCCTTTCGGCAGAAACACATATGCCATAAGGGCTGTACCCTTTATATTTGACGGAACAGCAAACCCCGTATTTTTTATGGACATAGTGGACAGCTTAAGCGACGGAAGTATAAGAGACGGTTTCGACCTTAAGCAGGATAAAATTGCGGAAATGAGCTGTAAGGCAGCCGTTAAAGGAAATAATGTTTTAAACTACGCCGAGGCAAAGGCTCTTATTGAGGACTTACTTAAGCTGGAAAATCCCTTTAACTGCCCTCACGGCAGACCTACGATTATAAAAGTGTCAAAATATGAAATAGAAAAGAAGTTTAAAAGAATAATTTAAAAAGGGGCGGTGCAAATGATTAACAGCGGTCTTGTGTCAACACTTATAAGCTATGGTATGCTTATAGTCTGCGGCTTTATTGTAATTACAATACATGGTTTTTTGACGGCTTTAACCTCTTCTCTTTTGGGAGACGATATACCCAAAAGAAACGGTATGCTTACTTTAAACCCCGTTAAACACTTTGAGCCTATAGGCTTTATTCTCTTTGTAATTTTCAACAGCTGCGGCTGGGGTCAGCCCGTCAGAACAAGCAATTATAACTATAAAAACAGAAAAGCCGGTGCTGTTATTACGGCTTTGGCGCCTGTTGTTATTGGCTTTGTTTACGGCTTTGCCGTACTTAAAGCCTATCCCTTGGCTTACAAAATTACCGGGAATCCCTATGTTTCCTCATTTTGCTATACTTTGGGCTATAGGGCAATGGGCTTTGCCGTTTTTAATCTTATTCCCGTTTATCCTTTAAACGGTCATAAGCTTTTGACGGCGGTTCTTTCCCCCAATAATGTGCTTAAATATAACCAAATGGAAAAGATTTTGCAGTATATTCTTGTATTTGCCGTTTTGTTCGGATTAGTGGGTGATGTAATTAATTTTATACTCCTTCACATTGCAGGGTGATTATATGGACAGCATAACCTTTAAGCTGGAGAATTTCGAAGGTCCTCTTGACCTTCTCCTCCACCTTATTGAAAAACACAAGATAGACATTTACAATATTCCCATTGCGGAGCTGACAGACTCTTATTTGGATTATCTTTCACTTCTCCAGGAAATCAATATGGATAACCTAAGCGAATTTATTTTAATGGCAGCTACCCTTCTTGAAATAAAATCAAAGGTTCTTCTGCCTGTAAAGGAAGATGAGGAAGAAGAGGAAGTCGACCCGAGAGAAGAGCTTGTAAGAAGACTTTTGGAATATAAACAGTATAAAGAGGCTGCCGAAGACTTAAGCCTTCGCCGACAGGATAATCTTTATCCCGTTTTTAAAGACCCCGACAACGAATTAAAGGAAGAAATTTTAAAAGAAGATGACAAAAAGGATATTTCCGACATTTTAGACGGTGTCAACGGAGATATGCTTTATAGGGCTTTTATTGATGTTATGCGGAGAAGAGAGCTTAAAGTGGATAAAGTCAGGAGCAGCTTTGACTCAGTGGTTAAAGATCCCTTTACTGTCGAAGACAAAATAAAGCACATTAAAAATAACCTTAATGTAAAAGAAAAAGTTGAATTTTCCAAGCTTTTCGGAAAAAGTTATACAAAATCGGAAATGATAACAACATTTCTGGCGTTATTGGAGCTTATAAAGATAAATTATGTTGAAACAATTCAGGAAAATATTTTCGGAAAAATTTTTATTGTTCGTACAGTGGCTGAAGAAAATCTTTCATAAAAATGAGGAAGTATACAGCGAAATTTTGCTTATACATATAAACCCTAATAAAGAAGAATCGGAAGAGAAACCCGAAGAAATTCAAACTTCGGAAGAAGAATCAGCGGAAGTAGAAGAACCGGCAGTCACAGAAGAAACAGCAGTTTCGAAAGAGGAGGAACAGCCGGAAGAAACAACGGGTTTCACAGCAGAAAATCAGCCGGAAGAAACAACAGCTTTCGTTACAGAAGAACAGCCGGAAGAAATAGCGGATTTCGCAGCGGAAGAAACATCAGCTTTTAAAATGGAAGAACAGCCGGAGGAAACGGAACCGGAAACCGCCTTCGCCCAAGAAGATTCTGCGGAAGAAAAGCCTGAAAAAGAGGTAATTTCAGCAGGAAACCTGCCGAACAATAAAAAAAGAGAGGTATTTACAAGAGAAGAAACTTACGAAAAGTTTTCGGGTGAGGAAGAAAAACCCAAACCCGACAAAGAGGGGTTGGAACATATGAAACTCAGCGAAAGGGAGGCGGCTGTTGAGGCAATACTTTTTGCAGCGGGAAATCCTGTTGAAATAGACAGCATAGCCGCCGTAATCGGGGAAGACAAGGCAACAGCCGAAAGCCTTGCGGAAAGCCTTGTTATAAAATATAAGGCGGAAAAAAGAGGTATCAACGTCATAAGAATTAACGACAGCTATCAAATGTGTACAAACAGAATATTTTACAACTACATAGACAAGCTGTTTAAACAGCCAAAAAGAAAAAATATGTCACAAGCAATACTTGAGGTTTTGGCAATTATTGCCTATAAACAGCCTGTAACAAAAACGGAAATTGAGGAAATCAGAGGTATAAACAGCGACAGGATGGTAAACAAGCTGGTTGAATATGACCTTGTCTGCGAAAAAGGCAGAAAAAAAGTCCCCGGAAGACCTATTCTTTTCGGAACAACCGATGAATTTCTTCGTGTTTTCGGCTACAGCTCAACCGATGCCCTTCCGGAGTTTAAAACCCCCGATGCCCGAGATTTCGACGAGGCAGCAAAAGAGGCAGCGGAAAAGCTAAAACAGCAATAAAACAAACGAAACAGAGGATTTTCACTCAGATTAACGAGTGAAAATCCTCTGTTTTCTTATATTCTTATATATTTTCAGTTATTATCATTGCTGCAAAGAT